>QHRJ01000166.1 GCA_003220075.1 Verrucomicrobiota bacterium | reverse complement strand
ACGGGTGCTGGTGGCAGCGGATGGTCGCAACTCGACCGTGGCGCGATTGCTCGGTCTGCTCCCGCGTTTCGCCAAAGAACGCGTGGCATTGCAAACGCACATCCCGCTGCCCTCTGGTTTTGGAAATCGCGTTGTTCTGCAATTGTTGGCGGGGGGTTATTCTGGACAAGCCCCCGTGAACGACTCCGAACTCAACCTTTGTCTGGTGGGAAAGCCGAAATCGATTCGCGCGCTGCAAGCCTGGGCAGCTCAGTATTTCAACTTTCCGTCGACGCAAACCTGGCGCACCATCACACCGCTCACGCGTTCCTCGCTCCCGCCTGCCCGCGGAAACGTCCTTTTCGTCGGCGATGCCGCCCGTGTGGTCGAGCCCTTCACCGGCGAAGGAATCTTTTATGCTCTCCGTTCCGGCGAACTTGCAGCCGCGGCCGCAAAAGAGATGATTCGCGGCAAGGTGGCGGAGGCGGTGCGCGATTATACCGCGCAACACGCCGCGATTTACCGTGGTCGCCTGTGGATCAACGCTCTCGCCCGCAGCGCGGTTGTGTCGCCCAAGCTGGGGTCGATCCTTTTCGAATTGGCGCGCTTTCAGCCGGCGCTGCTCGGTCTTCTAACGCGCAAGATCGTCCGTCATCCTGAGCGAAAACGTCAGTCCGGCTCGGACCGAGGGATCCCGCAAAAGCTACCTTAAAGATTTCGCAACGGGATCCCTCGCCCAGCGCTCGGGATGACGGCCAGAGATCTGGCGGCAGGCTTTGATCGTATTCCACATCAACATCGCGATCGTCATCGGGCCGACCCCGCCGGGAACGGGGGTGATTGCGCCGGCTACTTTCGAGACGCCGTCGAACTCGACGTCGCCGACGAGTTTGTAACCACGTTCGCTACCGGCGTCCTCCATCCGATTGATTCCGACATCAATCACGGTCGCCCCTTCACGAACAAATTCCGTTCTAACGAAATGTGGACGACCGATGGCAGCGATAATCACGTCGGCGCGCCGGCAAATTTCCGGAATATTCTTTGTCCGCGAATGCACCACCGTCACCGTCGCATCGATGCCTTTGCGCATCAGTAAGAGCGCCATCGGCTTTCCGACGATCATGCTGCGACCAAGGACAACGACGTTGGCGCCGGAGAGTGCGATGCCCATTTCGCGGAGCAGCCGCCAGCAAGCGAGGGGGGTGCACGGAATAAAGCCGGTATCATCGTCAAGCGCGAGCTTTGCGACATTGAGCGGGTGAAATCCATCCACGTCTTTGCGCGAATCGAGCGCGCGAATGATCGCCGCTTCGTTGATTTGCGGGGGCGGCGGCGATTGAACAAGAATGCCATGAATTTTCTCATCGCGATTTAGCTCATCAACCCGCGCGAGCAACTCCTCCTGTTTGGTCGTAGCCGGCAATTCCAGCTTCACCGAATGCAGGCCAAGCTCGCGGCACATTTTGTCTTTGGCGCGAACGTAGGCGCGAGAGGCGGGATCATCGCCGACCAGAACCACGGCCAGGCCCGGCGTTGCCCCCCGCGATTTGAGGCTGGCAATTTCATCGCGCAATTCTGCGTAGACTTTTTGCGCGATTGCGCGCCCATCGATTAACTTTGGCATGGTGCGTTGCTTAACATGTTTTACAGAACGAAGCGTAGTCTGAGAGATCCTTCGCTTCGCTCAGGATGACACATCCGCGGAAGCTATCAGCGCATTTCCACCAGCGCCATCATTGCCGATTTTAGCCGTTCGCGTTCGGCCTCGAATTCCTCTTCGTTCGATGTCGGCCGCACGTCATGGGGCGAGCCGAGAATAAAACGGACTCGGGCAAAAGGACGCGGGAGGATGAATCTGTCCCAACTGGGCAGTCTCCAGCAGCGCGAGTATTCAAGGTTCAAGGGCACGATGCGCGCGCCGGTTTTTTGCGCTAGCAAAATGATCCCACCGCCAGGTCGATATACCGGACCGCGCGGACCATCCGGGGTGATGACGACATCGTGATCCGATGCGATGACATCGGCCAACTGCAACATGGCGGCCGCGCCTTTGCGCGAGCTGGAGCCGCGCACGACCGAGAAACCAAATCGGCGCACCAGCTTTGCCAGCCAAGCGCCATCGCGACTGGCGCTGATCAAAGCAGCGCCCTGCCGTTGCGGAATAAAGCGACGAATGGCGAAGGGAAGCAGGAGAAGGCGATTATGCCAGGCCGCACCGATGAACCGTTCCGCAAGTGGAGCCTCTAGAATTTTTCCACGGTCTTCGACTTCAAAACGAATGGTATGCGACCAGACCTGAAGCAGGCGAAAACCGAATGTGACAAGAATGCGCGCACCGAAACTTTCCGGATCGAGCTTCAAATTCGCAGCCGATCAGCTTTTTGACTTTGCCAGCGAAACGCCTGCGGATTGGGCAATCCAAGTTGATCGAGAATCCGCCAGACCACCGTGTCCGCGACGTCGTTAACGTTTTTCGGGTTGCTATAAAACGACGGGATGGCGGGCAACACGATTGCGCCGGCTTCGATCAAAGTGACGACATTGCGCGCCTGAATGAGACTCCAGGGTGTTTCCCGTGGGACGAGGACGAGTTTGCGGCGTTCCTTCAAAAAGACATCAGCAGCGCGAAGGAGCGCGCTCTGACCCGAGCCAGTGGCAATTCGACCGAGTGTGGACATCGAGCAGGGCACGATCACCATCGCGTCGAAGCGGGCGGAACCGCTGACGAATGGAACGTTCATGTCGTTGTCTGGATGCTGTAGGACTTTCGGAGGAAGGCGAAAGGTCAGGAGTTCGTGATCGGCGACCTGTCTTGCATGCACCGTCATGACCAGATGAACTTCATGTTCGCTGGCGTTGATCTGTTCGAGCAAACGCTGCAAATAAATGCTGCCACTGGCGCCGGTCGCGCCGATCACGATCTTCATAGATAACCGCCGTTCGCTAGTTTCCGCGTTAGATCGGCATGCCGTCCACGCAATTCCGCATAAAGCGGTTCGTTTTCTTTGCGCGGCTCGGCCCGTGTTTTACGATCGGTCTTGACCGGGGACTTCACAATCTTCTCCAGCGGCATTGGATCTCCCCGGGTTTGACCATAGGTCCATGCGGCTTGAATTCCGGCCCCAAGAGCTGCGCCCTCCCCGATTCTAAACCCGACTACTGGCAACCCTAATATGTCCGACACGATTTGGCGCATAGTCGCACTTTTGGCTCCGCCACCGGTGATGCGCAATTCATCCGCGTGAATTCCGAGGTCGACTAGGCGTTTCATTCCCTGAGCAAGTCCAACAACGATTCCTTCAATCAAGGCGCGGGCAATGTCGTGGCGATTGGTGTTGGTCGAATTGAGACCGTGAATCACCCCGCAGCCGTTCGGTAGATTGGGCAGCCGTTCCCCGTCGAAAAAGGGTAGGAACGTCAGACCGTTCGCGCCGGGCTGGGAGCGCGCGACATTTTTTTCCAGTGCGTTCATCTCCCATCTGAACAAATCACGAACGCGATCGACCGCGCCCGCCACGTTCATTGTGCAAGCGAGCGCCAGCCAGTGATCAGTGCTATCACAAAATGCGGAAATTTCTCCTTTCGGATCGATGATCGGAGTTTCCGTAAACCCGTAAAGGGTGCCGGAAGTGCCGAGACTCATGCTGAGCCGGCCAGCCGCGATGTTTCCGGTGCCGATCGCACCGAGCATGTTGTCGCCGCCACCGGCGCTGACGAGGACGTCACCCAGCCGAAATTTTTCGCGCAAGGTCGAGCGCAGCAAACCGGCCGGCCGAGTAGAGGAACGAAGCGGCGGAAACTTCGCCAGCAAATCCTTGTCGATAAATTCGGCGAGCGGCTCACACCACGCGCGCGACTGGACATCGAGCAATCCGGTGCCCGAGGCATCGCCGTATTCCATCTGTCGTTCGCCGGTGAGCCAGAAATTCAAAAAATCATGGGGCAGAAGAATGGTCCGAGTATGGGTGAAGTTTTTCGGTTCGTTTTCTTTCAACCACAAAATTTTCGGCGCGGTGTAGCCGGGCACCATGGCATTGCCAGTGTGGCGAATGAGCTCGTCGACGTTTCCGAGGGCGCGATTTAGTTTTTCTGCCTCTGGGGCAGTCGAGGTATCACACCACAGTTTCGCCGGGCGCACCGGTTGGTTACGATCGTCGAGAGTAACGAGGCCGTGTTGCTGCGCGGCAACGCCAAAGGCGACAACTTCGTTGCGGCGTTCGCCGATTTTTTCAAGGCAGCTCTGGATGACGCGCTCAGCCGCATCGCACCAGGTTTGCGGATCCTGTTCGACATGGCCCCGCGGCAGACCGTCGACAAAAGAATGCGGCGCGCTCGTCTGAGCGAGAACTTTTCCGGAATCGGCCTCGAGCAGGAGACCCTTGCAGGTGGTTGTCCCGCTATCGAGACCGAGGCATAGCATTGTCGAATTTGAATTCGAGGCGAGGTCGCGGCAATTAGTTTAGTGATGATCAAGAAATTATTGCATACCCGTTATCGCGTGACCGATCTGGAAAAGACGGTCGCGTTTTATCGAGACGTGCTCGGTTTGGAGGAAACACGACGGCACACTTCCGGGCGCGGCTCGCAGCTCGTTTTTTTCAAAGCGCCCGAGAGCGAGGAAGAGATCGAGCTTTGCAAGTATGATAAGAGCGGCCCAGTAGTGGTCGGGCCGGACCTGACCCATCTCGCGTTTGAAGTGGACGACCTGGAAAAATTCGCAAAACAGGCTGCGGCCAAGGGTTATCCGCTCTCCGACGGCCCGCATCCGCACGGCGACGGTGGAGCGATTGCATTCATTGATGCGCCTGAAGGGTACGAAATTGAATTGATCCAGCCCGGGCGCGAAACTGGCTAATTTAGTGACGCCCCGTCTGCGACGGCATTGACGCTACCAACTATTCACAGCCAATGAAACGAGTGAAGCGCTGGATTACGCTGATGGCTTGCACGCTGCTTTTTGCCGGCAACGTCAGTGCCGCGATCTCGCCGGAAGACGATGATGAGGTCAATACCGTTCGCCCGAGCGGCGTGCATAAGCGCCATACGAAAAGCGCAGCGCGAGCACGCAAACGCTCATCGCCCGACGCTGAGAAGGCAGATGACATTTCAATTCCCGCGGCGGCGCTCGTGCCAGGGCAGTCCGGCGCTGTTCCGAATACGCGAGCGAATTCGGTGATGGTGGTCGATGCGCGTACCGGTGCGGTGTTACACGAGAAAAACGCCGATCAACCGCGGCCTGCCGCGAGCACGCAAAAATTGCTGACGGCGTTGGTTATTGCGGAAACCGGTTATCTCGACCGCACGGTAAAAGTGGAACCGATCGATACTCTCGCGGAGCCGGTGCGGTTGAATATTCGTCCGGGAGAAGTCTATCAGCGGATTGATTTGTTACGCGCGCTATTGGTGAAAAGCCCCAACGACGTGGCGCGTTGTCTGGCCCGCGATAACGCCGGAAGCATTGAAGCATTCGCCGAGAGAATGAACGCAAAGGCGCAACTTCTCGGCGCAACTCATTCCCATTTTCTGAACCCGAACGGACTGCCCATCCCTGGACAGTATTCCACCGCGCGCGATCTCGCGATTATCGCCCGTGCGGCGTATGCCAATCCCACGATCCGCTCTATTGTTTGTCTGCCCCAGCTTGTTTTTCGCTACGCCAACGGTCGCACCCGCGAACTGGAAAACACGAACAAGGTTCTGAAACGGCTTCCCTTTTGCAACGGCATGAAAACCGGCTACACCGAAGCGGCCGGCCACTGCTTGATCGCGAGCGGTTCGCGGCCCGGGCGCGATATCATCGTTGTTGTGCTGGGCGACACCAAATCTGGTGTCTGGACCGACGCCGCTTCGTTACTGTCCTGGGGTCTTTGGCTCTGATCGAGGACCGTCGCGCGCCGCTCGGTTGCGCGGCGCGGAATTTCCCTGTCTGGGGAGCGCGGGCTGCCAGTCGTTTTCGTTGTTCCGAATGATGTACGCAGAGGAGCCGCGGCAGGCTGCCGCGGTCAGCAGGCTGGTAGCCTGCGCTCCCCAGAAATCCGCGGCGGTCGTGCTGGTAAATGATCGGCTGAGTGGCACGCTTTGGCGATGGATGAGCCGTTTAGCCACGAACTCGATCAGCTCCGTACGCGTTCGCTCTTGCGGAAACTGCGCGAAATTGGATCGGCTCAGGGACCGAGCGTAAAGCTGGTCGGCCAACATCTCGTTAACTTTTCGTCAAACGATTATCTGGGCTTGGCCGCCGACGAACGACTGTGCGCAGCGGCGACACAGGCGATCAAAGAATTCGGAGTGGGCGCCGGCGCATCCCGCCTCATTTCTGGAACACAGTCGCCACATGTTGCACTGGAGCGCGCGATTGCAAAATGGAAAAACGCACCGGCCGCTATTGCTTTCAATAGCGGTTACTCGGCGGCGGTCGGCACGCTTCCCGCCATCGCCGGAAAAAACGATGTCATCGTGTTGGATAAACTGGCTCACGCTTCGCTTGTCGATGGCGCGCGCTTAAGCGGGGCCAGCATTCGCGTCTTTCCACACAATCATCTTGGTAAACTTGAAAGCCATCTGGAATGGGCGCGGCGGGAGAAGCCGGACGCCCGAATCATCGTGGTGACGGAATCCGTCTTCTCAATGGATGGAGACCGCGCGCCTTTGCGCGAAATTGTCGAATTAAAATCTCGCTTTCAAGCGTTGCTCCTTCTCGATGAAGCGCATGCCGTCGGTGTCCTCGGACCCGGTGGCTGCGGTTTGGCGGCGGAAGAAAAATTGTCCGCAGATATTCAAATGGGAACGCTGAGTAAGGCGCTTGGCGCTGCGGGTGGATACATTTGCGGCTCGACTTCGCTGATTGAATGGCTGACGAATCGGGCCCGCTCTTTCATTTATTCAACGGCGCCCCCAACCGCGATTGCCGCGGCGGCGATCGCGGCGATTGAATTCTTGCAAACTTCGGAGGGTGAGGATCGTCGACGCGCTCTTTGGCAGAATATCGAACTGCTTCATCAATTGCTTGCCGGCGAAACGAATCGCAAACCCGAGAGCGCGATATTTCCATTTATCGTCGGCCAGGAAAACGATGCGATGAACTTTGCCCGCGCCTTACAAAAAGAAAGTTTTTTCGTTCCGGCAATTCGTTATCCGAGCGTAGCGCGCGGCTCCGCTCGTCTCCGGATCACGCTCACGGCCGCGCACACTGAATCGCAAATCCGCGCGCTGGTGGATTCGATTCGAAGACTGCAGCGCTCATCAGGGCGTCATTGACGCCGCCGAATAACGCAAAAGCGGGGAAGGGACGAGACCGGGGTTGCGATTGGGGTCCTGGGCCGGGCCGGGGGTAACGTCTTCCGGGCCTTCCGCCGGCGGCATTGGCTCTTCGGTATTGAGAACAGAAAGGCGCTCCGCCAGCGCCGGCTTCATCGTAGCCGTCGGCCTAATTGGGGTCGTTGTTTCGCACGCCGGCAGAAGTGCGAGAGCGAACAAACCAATGATGAGTTTCATGATGAATAGCGAAAGGTCAGAATTATTACGACCATTACCATTTTATATTCGCATCTGGCAAGGTTTTGCGCCGCCGGCGCGCCTCACAGGTTTCACGCCTCGTATCGTACGGAAGACGGGCCGCTGGCTGTCCGGCGGTCATAGACCGCCGCTACAGAAATCTCAACAGGCTGGAAACCCGCTTGCCGGACAACACAAGCCTGAGGCCCGCCTTCCTGCGCAGCTGGCTCCGCGACTCGACGGAGTCTCGCCCTCCCAATGCGTTCTCGCGAAATTTCATTGGTAGGGCGACGCTCTGCGGAGCCGTAAGCAAGCGCGATGTTTGCTTCCTCGCTTCCTTATAAGAAACGCTCAATAATTGGTCCGAGCTTTTTGATCGTTGCCGCCGGCCACAACTTTCGGTCCGTGATGATTGCGCTGTCGAGGGCGTGGTGCTCGGGCCAATTTGCTTCGCGCGGAATCTCCGGGATCACGCGTTCCAGCACCTTCTTGGCCGTCTCTGCGTTGGCGAGCAAATGGCCAATCACCGTTTGCACAGAGACCGCTTCTTCTTCCACCTTCCAGCAATCGTAGTCCGTGATCATCGCCATCGTTGCCAGCGCGATCTCGGCTTCGCGTGCCAGCTTCGCTTCCGGCAAGTTAGTCATCCCGATCACATCGAACCCGTTGCGACGATTGAATTCCGATTCGGCGCGAGTGGAAAACGCCGGGCCATCCATGTTCACGTAAGTGCCGCCGTTATGAACGGAGGCGCCGCTCTCCCGCGTCGCTCTCGCCAACAACTCGCGGAGTTTAGGCGAGATCGGTTCGGCAAAGGAAACATGGGCGGCAATGCCTTCCCCGAAAAAAGTGTGGCAGGCGCGCAGACTTGTTCTGTCGAAAAACTGCGACGGTAGGAGGACATCGCGTGGCGCGTATTTTTCCTGCAAACTGCCGACTGCCGTAACGCAAATAATCCAACGGACGTTGAGGGAACGGAGCGTGTAAATGTTCCCTCGATGATTCAATTCGTGCGGCAAAATCCGGTGCCCGCGTCCATGTCGCGGCAAAAAATAAATGCTGCGACCAAACATTGTTCCACCGACGATCGAATCGGAGGGCGCGCCGAAGGGCGTCTCGATTTTGTGTTCGGCCAGGTTGGAAAACCCTTCGAGGTGATACAAGCCGCTGCCGCCGATAATTCCGATGGCTGGCTCATTCATGGGCGAAGGTAATTGAAACGGGAACGAAAGAAAAAAGCGACGCCAATTTCGCTCGGGATGACAGAGCGGGCATCCTGCGTTAAAACACGCGAATGAAAAACTTGCGCGCGTTCCTGGCCATCGCGATTTCGCTGATGTTTGCGGCTTGCGCGGCCACGTCGCCGGCGCCGGTTTCCGAAGAACATCTCGCCCGGCGGGAGGGGTATCGTCGAGCTACGCTTCCGCCCCGCCGGATCGGCCCGGCCTCGGCACAAAATGGGGGGAAAAGCGAATTTCGCTGGTCGGAACCGTCTCTTTCGAGCGCGCGAATTTCAATCGTCCCTTTGCTGTCGCCGGGATCTATTACAATTGCGAAGCGGGAATTCGCGCGATGGCGGGGACGGTCGCGTGGCAGCGCAGCGTCCCGATTTTGGCCGAGCCAGCCGCGGCACTGGTCACGATTGAATTGCGCGACCAAAGCGGACGAATGTTGCCCGGCTTGATTGTTGGCGACCGCTGGTTCGTTGTTGGCGAAGAAGGCCGCCGTTATACCATTGTTGTGCGGAACCGGAGCGACTTTCGTCTTGAGATTGTGCTTTCGGTCGATGGCCTCGATGTCATCGATGGCCGGCCCGCTTCATTTCGCAAACGCGGTTACATTGTTGATCCCCATCGCAAGCTAGTGGTGGAAGGATTTCGGCAAAGCACGGAAGCGGTGGCGGCCTTTCGCTTCGGGCCGGTCCGCGAATCGTACGCCGCCGAGAAATATCACAACACGCACAACGTCGGCGTCATCGACATCGCCCTGTTCAACGAAGCGGGCTCCGATCCGTGGACCAGCGAAGAAGTGCGACGTCGCTTGAAAGCGAACCCATTTCCCGGCCGGTTTGCTACCCCACCCTAATGGCGTAGCGCTTCCGCCGCCCCTGTGTATCGTTCGCGAGCCGTGCCGAAATTTTTCATCAAGACTTACGGCTGCCAGATGAACGAGCGCGATTCCGAGCAGGTCGCGCATTCGCTCATTGCCCGCGGCTACGAGCGGGTCAGTTGCGAAACGGACGCCGATGTAGTGCTGCTCAATACCTGTAGTGTGCGTGACATGGCCGAGCAAAAGGCGCTGGGCAAAATGGGAATGCTCAGCCGCATGGCGAAGAGCCGGCCGGAAACCATCTTTGGATTTCTCGGTTGCATGGCGCAGGCGCGGGGCGCGGAGGTATTGAACGAAATCCCACATCTCGATCTTGTTGTTGGCACCCAAAAATTTCATTGCGTGGCCGATTACGTGGACGGCCTGGTCGCGCGAAAACGTTCTGCTCTAGCCGCTGTCGCTGAGCGCAGCCTGAATCGAATGGATGATCCGCGTTTTTCGATCGTCGATGTAGAAGAAGAAGTCGGTTCGCAATCGACCATTCGGGATCAGTTCCTCGCGCCGAAACAAGCGACGGCGTTCGTGTCGATCATGCAAGGATGCAACATGCATTGCACCTTTTGCATTGTGCCCCGCACGCGAGGCGCTGAGCGCAGCCGCACCATTTCGGAAATCGTCTCCGAAGTTCGCGCGCTCGTCACGCAAGGAGTAAAGGAAGTCACGCTGCTCGGCCAGATCGTGAATCTCTATGGCCGCCACGAATTTCCGTCTGTAGCGGGTAGCGCGCGCGTTCCGCGCGCAATATCGGACATTCTGTCCGATAGATTGGAAGAAGCTCCGCAGAATGCGGAGCTCAGCGCACAGACTGTGCGCGCTACAAGCCGCTACACGAAGAGCCCGTTCGTGCAGTTGCTCGAAGCGGTTAGTGCAATCGACGGTCTCGAACGTTTGCGTTTCACCTCCCCGCACCCAATCGGCTTTCGCGATGACCTGATCGATGCAATCTCGCGGCTTCCCAAGCTGGCCGAGCACGTGCATTTGCCGCTGCAATCGGGCTCAAATCGCATTCTCAAAGCGATGCATCGCACTTACACCGCGGAGAAATATGCGCAGCTGGTCGGCGAAATTCGCGCAGGCAGACCAGGCATCGCGGTCACCACCGACATCATCGTAGGCTTTCCCGGCGAGACCGATTCCGATTACAAAGCAACCCGCGATCTCGTTGAGCAGCTGCAATTCGACAACGCCTTCATCTTTCGTTATTCCCCGCGACGCGAGACGCCCGCCGCCAGTTTTGTGTGAAGGCGCAAGCAAGACGAATCCCGCCCGTTTGATGGGTCGCACCAGAACTAATAAGGTCGTTGTTTTCGAGGCAGAAGAAAATCGCATCGGCAAAATTTTTGATGTCGGAATTGAACGCGCCAACGGCTTCAGCCTTTACGGACAGCCGATCGATTGATGCGATGATTTACCATTTCTCGCTGCAAATGGCCGCGCTCTTTGCCGGTGCAATCCTTTGCCTGCTCGGTGCAATCGGATTCGCAATGGAAGGTTCGGCGCGCAGCGTGGTGGCCAGATTTCCACGATCGCGCGGCGCTGGCATCGTCCTGCTGGCGATTGATCTGGTCTGGAGCTTCTGGCTCGTCTGGACCATGGAAATGGGTGAGTTCTCCGCTTTTCGACGGCCATTCCTGTTCGCGCTGCCGATCGGATTCTTTCTGACCATGCGCTTCGTCGATGAATTTCTCGCCGTCCGCGCCCTGGGTATTTTGGCATTGCTGGTGGCGGAACCGTTGCTCGATGCCGCTTTTTTTCGTTATGAATCGAGCCGCCTTGTCCTGACTGTGCTCGCCTATCTGTTGGTGGTGCTGGGTCTGACTTGGGTAATGGTGCCCTACAAATTGCGCGATCAAATCAACTGGTTCAGCAAAACCACTGCCCGCTGGCGTGGCATAAGCGTTTTTGGTTTTGCCTATGGCGCGACGCTAATCGCTCTCGCATTCCTCTGTTATTAAACGCATCCTCGTCATTCGCGGAGGGGCGCTTGGTGATTTCATTCTGACCTTGCCGGCGCTGAAAGCATTGCGCGATGCCCATCCGCAGGCGCGAATCGAGATCCTCGGTTACTCGCATCTCGCGGCCATTGCGGATAAACGATTTTATGCCGACGCCGTCCGATCGATTGAATACGGTGTGCTCTGCCGCTTCTTCGCGCGAGACGCGGAGCTTCCGCTCGATCTGCGCGATTATTTCGGCGGCTTCGATTTGATACTCAGCTATCTCTACGATCCGGATCAAATTTTCGAAAACAATTTGCGACGATCCGGCGCGCAAAAAATTTTGCGCGGCCCGGCCCGGATCATCCCTGGCACGCCTGCGGCACGCCAACTCGCCCAGCCGCTGCCAGAGGTTGGAATTAATGCCAGCGATCTGGCAGCGAAAGTTTTTCCATCAGATAAAGATCGAGAATTCGCGCATCAGTTTCTGGAGAATTGCGAGCCGCCAATTCTGACGCTTCATCCCGGCAGCGGAAGCGAAAAGAAAAATTGGCCGATCAAAAACTGGATCGAATTGGCAAAGGCTTCGTTAAACGCGGAGGCCTTGTTTCGCACGATCATCTTCGTCTCTGGCGAAGCGGATGAGAATGAGATGGCACGGTTGCGGAGATGGTTTGAACACGAACCGCGAGTTCGCTTTGCGCACCAGTTGCCTTTACCGCAACTCGCCGCACTGCTGGAGCAATCGACTTTTATCGGACACGATTCCGGAATTTCTCATCTCGCTGCCGCCGCCGGGGCGCGCTGCTTTCTTTTATTTGGCCCGACCGATCCCAAAGTTTGGGCGCCACAAAATAAAGATGTACGCGTGTTGCTCGCGCCCAATGGGGATCTGACTCAGCTTGACGTTGTCACGGTCTGCAACGCGATCAATCTGTAAGGGTCCGCGTGCCAACGAAAGCTTGCTATTGCTCGACATGACAAAGGGAGCGCTACGAGCACTGTCATAATTTGCGGGAACACGGCATTGTGTGACAGAAGTTTCAAGCCTTGTATTCTGAGGAAGACAGGCCGCTGGCCTGTCCGGCCGGCGCCGTGCGTGATTTCTGTAGCGGCGGTCTATGACAGTGTGCTCGCCCGACGTGGTCAAGAACTGACGCGCATCGGCATCAGCACGTAGAGAAACGGTGTCTGAATTTTCAAAACTCCCGGACTCATTTCGTCGATGAGATCGAAGAAGACTTCGTCCTCGGTCAAGTTGCGCAGCGGCGCCATCAAAAATTCCGGATTGAACGCGATGGAAAAATCCCGGCCTTTGTAAGCGACCGGCAACGATTCTTTGGCTTCGCCCACTTCCGGCGTGTTGGCGGTGATCTCGATGTTGTTCTTGCTGAAACTGAGTTTGATCGAATTCGATTTGTCGCTCGCCAGCAGCGATACCCGCCGGAGGGAATTGAGAAAGGTCTCGCGCTCGAGCGTGACGCGCTCCTTGGTTTCCGACGGAATCACCTGCTTGTAGTTTGGATAATTTCCTTCGATTAATTTTGAGACCAGCAAGGTGTTGTTGAGATCGAACGCGATTTGGCCGCTGCCCACGCTGATCTTCACTTCTCCATCGTCCTTCAGCAGGCGTTGCAGTTCCGTTACCGCCTTCGTCGGAACGATGATGTCGGCTTCGTGACTGCGGGGAAATTCCAGTTCGATATCGAGCATGGCGAGCCGGCGCCCATCCGTGGCCACAAGGGTGAGTTTGTTTTCCTTGAAGCTGAAGAGAACGCCGTTGAGCACATATCGCGTCTCGTCCGTCGAGATTGCGTAAGCGGTCTTGCGCAGGCCATCGTGCAAATCTTTCTGCCGCATCGTTACCACTTTGGCGTTTTCAAACTTTGGCAACGGCGGAAATTCCTCCTCCGGCAGACCGAGAATTTTGAAAAAGCTTTGTCCGCTGCGAATCGAAGCGGCGTTTTTGCCATCGACCTCGACCGAAATTTCGCTGGAGGGCAATTCCCGAATGATGGTGAACAAACGTCGCGCCGGCAGCGTGGTCGCGCCGGTCTTATCCACATTGGCTTCAAAACTTCCGCGCACCCCGACATCCAGATCGGTGGTGGTGAGATGCACCGCTCCCTCTTTTGCCTGTAACAAAACGTTGGAAAGTATTGGCAGCGTGGTCCGGGTGCTGACGACATTTTGCACTTGTTGCAATCCTTCGAGTAATTTCTCTTTCGTCGCGCTGAATTTCATTCGGAAAGCCTAAGATGTAAGGCTTCGGATTTGATCCGGCAACCGCATTCTCTTTCTCAATCAGCGCTGGAGCACGCTGTCAATGAAAGAGATGGTCTGGCGAATGTTATCCTGCTCTTTCATCCGCTTCTTCACCAGCTTGCAGGCGTGTAGGACGGTGCCGTGATCGCGGCCGCCAAACGCGTCGCCAATTTCATTGAGCGACGCCTTGGTTAATTCTCGCGCCAGGTACATCGCCACCTGGCGGGGAAAGGCGATACTGGCTGGCCGCCGCTTGCTCGTCATGTCTGCTAAACGCACGTCGAAGTGTTCCGCTACCTTGCGCTGGATTTGCTCGATCGTGACGGTCTGTCGCCGCTCTTCCAGCAAAATGTCTTTCAACAAATGCTCGATCGTTTCCTGGGTCAGCTCCTTGCCGCTGAGCGAAGCAAAGGAGGCGACGCGCATCAGCGCGCCCTCAAGCCGGCGCACGTTGCTGCGAATGCGCGTTGCGAGGAATTGGTAAACGTCATCATGCAATTTGATCTGCAAGGCGCGCGCTTTTTTCCGCAGAATGGCGAGGCGGGTCTCGATGTCGGGCGGCTGCAACTCCGCGGTCAGGCCCCACTCGAAACGCGAAACCAAACGGTGTTCGAGATTGGCGATCTCCGAGGCCGGACGATCGCTCGAGAGCACGATCTGTTTGTGACCGTCAAAGAGGGTATTGAAGGTATGAAAAAATTCCTCCTGCGAGCGCTCTTTGCCGGCGAGAAATTGAATGTCGTCGATCAAGAGCAGATCGGCCTGGCGGTAACGTTTGCGGAATTTCACCAGAGTATTGTGCTGAATCGCGTCGATAAATTCGTTAATGAAGAGCTCGCTCGAGAGATACATCACTTTGGAGGTCTTCTTCTTGGACCAAAGATACTGGCCGATGGCCTGCATGAGATGGGTCTTGCCCAGGCCGACGCCGCCATAAATGAAGAGCGGATTGTAGGTGCGCGCGGGCGCTTGCGCCACGGCCAGACAGGCGGCATGCGCGATCTGATTGTTCGGGCCGACGACGAATGATTCAAACGTGTTTCGCGGATTGAGGCTAAGCCCCAGCCCGACAGTCTTGCTGTGACTGGAGCCGTCCGTCTTGCGAACTTCCGGCGCGGGAAAGTCATTATCATCGTCGGATTCATCCGAGGTCAGGAAGCGGACCGTGCGCGGCGCGCCAACAGCATTGGTGATAGCAGATTGCAACGCCGTCATGTGATTACTTTCGATCCAGAATTGGTAAATGTTGTTGGGAACGACGAAGGTTAGTTCGTCCTCTGTCGCCTTCGTTAGTTCGACCGCGGAGAACCAGCGTTTGAAGGTGTCGGCGCTCACTTGCGGTTTGAGCGCAGCCGACAATTTCTCCCAAATGGCTTTGCACCTCTCGTCCATACAAACTTGTTAACACCCAAAAGCGCCTTCCTCGGGGAAGCGGGCCAGCGGAGGGCGCTGATAAAGGTCGCGGAAAATATCAAAATTAACCAGGTCGCGAATAGAAATGAATGACCATTTATCGTTGCGAAAATCACATTTTTCCGAGGGAAAATGGAAAATTACCGCAGCGGTAGCGCAAGGCCGTCCCCTCAGCGTTACCTCGTAATCGGGCGGCGACTCCAGCGAAACGCCGGGAAAGCGGTTTCGAATGTTACGAAATGGCTGAATTCTGTTCACACTTTATTCACACCTGACGATTCCCTTGCTCCCTGCCAGCGGCGTGAGATTAGAAACGCTACAAAAAACCGACAAGAAAAAATCTGAACTTTATTTTTGAACGCCGCACAAAAATTTCTTGACTGAAAAAAATCGGTTGAACAGCCCCGAGTTTTCCCTCGTAATGAAAATTTCTTCCGCCGAAACAGCTCAAAACATCAATTCAATTTTGATGCCGGGCAGCTGGTTTTGAGCGACGATACCGGTCCCGCAAATGAATTTCTCGCTCTTCTTCCGTATGCGCATCGCGATGTTTCTGACCTGCATCGCACTCTCTCTCGTGCCGACTGGGGCACAGGCTGTCGCTACCCGCACCGGCCAGGTCACGCATGTGATGCTGTTTTGGTTGAAACGTCCGGGCAATGTTGACGATCAGAATTTTCTTCGGCGTGCCTTGCGCACGCTCCGCCGTGTCCGCGGCGTAAATGACATGCGCATCGGCCGCCCCCTGTCGGTGGATCGGCCCGTCGCGGAACAATCCTTCGATCTCGGTGTGGTCATGACCTTCCGCGATCGCGAAGCACTCG
>QHRJ01000276.1 GCA_003220075.1 Verrucomicrobiota bacterium | reverse complement strand
AAACCTTTCGCTGCAACTCTTCAGGCAACGAGGCGATCTCTTTGTCGATTAGTTCGCGCGTGCTCATGTTTCCATTATTACGCCAATGTGGTCCCGTTGCTAGCAATCAAAAATTCGCTTCGGCGAAGACGCCGAAAGTCCCAGCCGGACTGGCACTGCATGTAGGCCGCGTGTGCTCCCCAGAAAACAGAACGCCTCGACGCAGCGAGGCGGCTACAACAGTGGGTACTTCCTGTTTGTCTATCAGAACCGCGTTGCAGTAACCTTCCCCGCATCGCCATGGAACCGGCTACTTTTTTAACCGAGCTGAAGCGACGCAAGGTTTACAGGGTCGCGGTCGCCTACGCGATCGTGGCGTGGCTGCTGATTCAGGCAGCCTCTATTCTGTTTCCAACTTTCGAAGCGCCTCCCTGGGTGATGAAAGTGTTTGTTAGTGCAGTAATCCTTGGCTTTCCAGTCGCGCTGATCCTCGCGTGGGCATTCGAGTTGACCCCCGAAGGAATCAGACGCTCGGAAGAAATACCGCCGCGGGAGTCGAAGCCGTCAAAAGTCGGTCGCAGATGGACCGCGATCATTGTCGCCGCCGCCGTGCTCGCAGCTGCATTGCTTGCGTTTCAATTTGCGCGAACAAGAAGATCGTCGACTGCCGAACTGCCAAAACAAACCGCGCCAACTGCAACACTGGACAAATCGGTTGCTGTGTTGCCATTCGAAAATCTCAGCTCGGACAAGGAAAACGCGTTTTTCGCGCAGGGAATTCAGGATGAAATCATCACCACGCTCTCGAGAATCAGTGGGCTTCGCGTGATCTCACGCACTTCCACTGCCCGCTACAATAGCGCTCCGGAAAACCTGCCGGAGATCGCGCGACAGTTGCGCGTGAGCAATGTGCTCGAAGGCAGTGTGCAGAAGGTGGGCGATCGGGTGCATATCAATGTGCAGTTGATTCAGGCGGATAACGACGCGCATTTGTGGGCGCAAAGTTACGACCGGCAATTAACCGACATTTTTGGAGTAGAAGGCGAGGTCGCGAAGAGCATTGCGGAATCGTTGCAGGCCACGCTTTCTCCGCAGGAAAAAGCGCGCGTCGAAATCAAACCGACAACCAATGCCGACGCTTACGTGCTCTATTTGCGAGGGCGCGATTATCAGACGCGGCCGGATAACCTGCTGCAGGACTTTAAGTCAGCGATTAATCTTTACGATCAGGCGATCAAACTCGACCCGAAGTTTGCTCTTGCCCACGCGCGGCTCTCCGCCACGACCAGCCTGCTATACCATTTCTACGAACCAACCGAGACGTGGAAGCAAAAGGCGCATGGAGAAGCGCTGGAATCGCTGCGACTCCAGCCGAGCCTTGGTGAAGGCCATCTCGCGCTGGGACTTTACGACTACTACACGGAAGGCGATTACGACGCAGCGCTGCGCGAACTACGCCTCGCGGGGGAGGCGCTTCCCAACGATGTTGACGTGGGCCTCTATACCGCCGCAGTTGAAAGACGCCGTGGGAGCTGGACGCAGGCGCTCGCTGCTTACCAGCACGCGGAACAGCTCGATCCGCGCAATTCCATCACGCTCTATGATTCTTCGCAGACCTACTTCGGCTTGCGCGACTGGCGCACCGCGGCCGAGGGAATGGATCGCGTACTCGCGCTTTTCCCTGATTCTTTCAACGTAAAAATACAACGCGCTTACATTGAGTTTTACTGGAAAGGCAGCACAGCGCCGATTAAAGCCGCGCTGCAATCTCTGCCGCCTAATCTTGATCCTGACGGTGTCGTCACCTTCGCGCGCTGGGACGTCAGTTTGATGGATCGCGATGTGGACGGCGCGGAAAAAGCCCTGGCCACTTGCCAGCTCGATACGATCACTTCGCAGACGGGGGTCCGACTGCCGAAAAGCTATCTTCAAGCCTACGTCGATCTCGTGCGCGGAGATGCGGCGAAAGCGCAGGCGGAGTTCGAGGCCGCCCGGCCAGCTATTGAAAAAATCGTTGCTGATAGCCCGCAGGACGGTACGCGTCGCGCGCAGCTCGGACTGCTGTATGCGTTCCTTGGACGAAAGGAGGACGCGCTGCGCGAAGGACAACGTGCGATGGAGCTGAAACCTATCACGCACGATGTGATCGAGGGCGCGGTAGTTGAAGATTTCTACACTTTGGCGTGCGCGCGGCTGGGAAAGACTGACGAGGCTATCAATCGAATCGAGCGCCTTCTCACCACGCCTTTCGCAGTCGATTATGCCGACGAAAGCATCACACTTTCAGACCTGCGACAGCGCTGGGAATGGGACCCGCTACGGAATGATCCGCGTTTTCAAAAAATCCTCGCCGGGCCTGAGCCGAAAACTTTGTACAAATGATATCGGTTACAAGGTGGATCGGTTTCTCCTGAAAATGCCCGTCCGGCTCGGACCGATGCCATAAGCAATCGCCGAAGGCGCATATAATCAGGCCGAAGGCCGCATGTATTTTGCCAACGCGTTGAGGACAACGCGTTCCACCTGCCTGCAAACGTTACCAGTAATTTTGACGAGATTCGTCGCCCGCGAATCTCGCCCTCCGCGCTGAGTTTCATGTCATCTAAAAATGCTTCGCGCTTGGACAAGCGCCTGATATTTCAATACCAGGTGAAATCGCCGTACACTTCTGTCTTCGCAGCATTGATTCTTTGTTTAAGTTTTGTCGCATCAATGCATGCACAACAATCTCCAGCAGAACGGGTGGCTGAAATTCAGACTGCCTTGCGCGACGCCAGGCTCGATGGCTGGCTCTTCTACGATTTTCGGCATAGCGATCCGCTCGCTTATCGGATTTTGAAGCTGGACGAAAACATGCTTGCTTCTC
>QHRJ01000275.1 GCA_003220075.1 Verrucomicrobiota bacterium | reverse complement strand
TTCGCTCAGGACGATGAGTAGCAGGCCCTTCTTGCTCGAAACATTCAAACATCGTAAAATGAGTTGGCGCGGGGGCGCACGGAGGAAATCCCGATGAGTATTCAACCTTTCAGCCGAACCAACCGGGCGGTCCAATCACTGCCGAAACATTTGCTGCAATTCGCGGTCGATCAACGCTACGAAGAATACACCCCGGTCGATCACGCGGTCTGGCGTTTTATCATGCGCCAGAACATTTTTTTCCTGAAGGAATACGCCCACAAAGTTTATTTCCAGGGATTGCTCGATACCGGCATTTCGTTTGAACGCATTCCGCGGATCGATGAGATGAACCAGATTCTCGGGACGATCGATTGGGGCGCGGTGGCGGTGGATGGATTTATTCCGCCGGCCGCGTTCATGGAATTTCAGGCTTACAAAGTTCTCGTGATCGCGTGCGATATGCGTCAGATCCATCACATCGAATACACGCCCGCGCCCGATATCGTGCACGAGGCGGCTGGGCACGCGCCGATTATTGTCGATCGCGAGTACTCGAATTACCTGCAGCGCTTCGGCGAAGTGGGCGCGAAAGCGATGCAATCACGGCGGGATTTCGAACTTTACCAGGCGATCCGGCATCTCTCGATTTTGAAGGAACTGCCAAACTCCGATCCAAAAGAAGTTGAGGAAGCGACGCGCGAAGTGGAACGTCGGCAAAAGACTTTGGGTGAACCATCCGAAATGGCGCTGCTCTCGCGCTTACATTGGTGGACGGTTGAGTACGGACTGATCGGCACGCTCGATAAACCAAAGATCTACGGCGCCGGCTTACTCTCTTCTATCGGCGAATCGGTTTCGTGTCTGGAAGCGAACGTGAAAAAAATTCCGTACTCGATTGATGCGCAGAATACGCCTTTCGACATCACCACACGCCAGCCGCAACTCTTCGTCTGCCGCGATTTCAATCATCTGCGCAACGTGCTCGAGGAATTTGCCAGCACCATGGCTTATCGGGTTGGCGGCCTCGAGGGCATCAACAAGGCAATCGAGTGCAATAACATCGCGACCTGCGAATACTCATCGGGATTGCAGGTGAGCGGCGTCTTTAGCGAGGTGCTGACTGACGAAAGCAAGCAACCAATTTACTTTAAATCGAAGGGACCTACCGCGCTCGCATTTCGAAACAAGGAGCTGACTGGGCACGGGAAGGACCGGCACGCGGAAGGATTCGGCGCGCCGATTGGCGGTTGGCGAAATGTTCATGCCGCGCCCGAAAATCTTTCTAACGACCAACTGCATAGCGTCGGCATTGCCGAAGGAAGGAAAGCGACAATCGAATTTGAAAGCGGCATCATCGTGTCAGGTCGGGTCGAAAAAATCGTCCGGCAGGAAGGCAAGCTGCTTTTGATCACGTTCTCTAATTGCACCGTGAAACGTGGCGATCAGCTTTTATTCGATCCGGCGTGGGGCGAGTTCGACATGGCCGTCGGAGAAAAGATCAGTTCGGTTTTCAATGGCGCCGCGGATAAGGACGCATTTCTTGAAGTCGCGCTCGTGCCGAAGGAGCGCACGATCAAAGTGCCGTCCGACGCCAAGCGAAAGAAGCTGGAAAGCCTGTATCAACAGGTACGCGACATTCGCGAACGCAAAGTCGGTTACGAACGGTTGGGTGAGATCTGGGAAACACAGCAGGCACAGCATCCCGACGACTGGTTGCTCTCGATGGAAATCTTCGAAATTCTCGACGAGGTCGGGCAGCAACCGGAGCTGAAAGAACGCGTCGCCAAATTCCTGAAGCAGGTTGCCTCAACCAACAAAGACAAACAGACCCTGGTCGATTGGGGGTTCCGCTTGGTGGAATATCATAAGATGCCGGAATACCGCGCTATCCACGAGCGTGCCACCGCGCATTGAGGCGCGGCGCTCGCTGTCATAACGTTGGAGGGACGAGCGCTATCTCGTCCCCAATTTTGGGAACCACAGCGGCCGTCCCTCCATAACTGAAGCGCGCGATGATGCGCTTCACTCCTCCTCTTTCTTTTTCGCCACCGCCTCGCCCAACTTTTTTCCTCCAATTGCCTTGACCACAACACTCCGCGCCCGCTCGCGATGTTTTCCCGTTTCGCGATGTAACTGATCAATCGTCCGATCCAGAGCTGCTTTAATCGTCGCAGCCGTTCCGCCTTTTTCGTACTCACGCAGCAGCACGCCCTCTAGTCGTGCCACCACTGCGTCCACCGTGTAATTGGGATTGACCTTTCGATCTTGCAGCTCGTCTCTAATTGGACTGTAGGCATCGAGGACTTCTTCACTGTGCGCGCCCCAGCGCAAGACCCGGTAAAAGAGCGATCCTTCGCGTTCCCCTTTGCTGACTAGATCAATCATCGCGGCCACCACTGACACGGGCATGAGCGCGAAATCGCGCAGATTGCCGATGAACATTTTGAGCTCGAAGACGAGCACATCGCGCCAAAATCGCCAGCGCTCATCAGTCGTTTTCTGTGTCTCCGGAAGAGTCAAAGTCATTCCACATCTTCCTTCAACTGCTCTGCTACGTCACTGGAATAAGCGCCAGGCGAGTCTGCGAGTGGCCGAGTCTAGACGCCACAGTCCGGCTCGGACCGAGGGATCCCGTCGCGAAACGTTTAAGCTAACGCCCCGGGATCTCTCGACTCCGCTCGGGATGACAGACGTTTTCCGGCATCGACCGTAGTTGCTACGAGCACTGTTTCCTTCAAAGATAACTCGCTTTACCTGCCGCGCGGTTTTTGCACGGCTCCATAGGATGCAGTTTTTTAAACCAAAACTGATTGAGTGTTTGCGCGATTACGATCGGCGGACTTTTTGCTCCGATCTGGCTGCTGGCGTAACGGTCGGCATAGTCGCGCTGCCACTCGCGATCGGTTTCGGCATCGCTTCAGGCG
>QHRJ01000274.1 GCA_003220075.1 Verrucomicrobiota bacterium | reverse complement strand
ACGTGTGAGCGACACCGGCGTCGGGATGCCGCGTGCGCTGCTTGAGAAGATCTTCGAGCCGTTCTTCACCACTAAGGATCCCGGCAAAGGCACCGGCCTGGGGTTGTCCACTTCGTTAGGAATCGTGAAAAGTCACGCAGGCTTTATTTCCATCTACAGCGAACAGGGTAGGGGTACGACTTTTAAGGTTTTCCTTCCTGCTGTCCAAGCCGACGTCGCTCCACCCCAGAAAGAGATCCCGCGCCTAATCAAAGGAAATGGCGAATTAGTTCTGCTGGTCGAAGATGAGACGAACATCCGCCGGGTGACGAAGATGACTCTGGAGAAGCACAATTACCGCGTGCTGGAAGCGAATGATGGCCCCGAGGCATTGGCCATCTTTGCTCAAGAAATGGATTCGATCAGCGTTGTTCTTACCGACATGAGGATGCCGTATATCGATGGGATTGCCCTAATTCGCGCGCTCAAAAAGATGAAACCGGATATGATCTTCATCGGATCTACGGGACAGGAGGATGAGCCTCGCTTGGCCGAACTTCAGGAGCTCGGGGTGGTGAATTTTCTAGGCAAACCATACGATACAAGGAAGCTGCTCACCGTGCTAGAAAGCGCCGTTTCAAAGGAATTGGAGCCGCTTCGAAAAAAAGTGATTACTGGTGCTCAGTACCAGAACGTCGCTCACTCTGTCGCGCCGTAGCAACGTAATGGGCTTAAGACTTCCAGAGCAATAATCGTTGTGTCGTGAAGACTCTTCGCATTCTTCTCGCAGATGATCATAAGGTGGTCCGCCAAGGAACGCGTGCGCTTCTATCGGCGATCCCGGAATGGGAGATCGTCGGCGAAGCCGATAACGGTCGGGCCGCGGTTTCACTGACGGCCGAACTAAAACCGGACATCGTGATTCTGGATATCTCAATGCCCGAATTGAACGGACTGGACGCGACACGCCAGATCAAAAAGAAGTCACCTGAGACAGAAGTCCTGATTTTTACAGGACAGGAGACGGAAGAGCTGGTTCACGATGTCTTCGACTCTGGAGCACGTAGCTACGTCATGAAAACAGACGCGGCCGATCATTTAATCGACGCGCTCAAAGCACTTTCCGAACATAAACATTTTTTTACATCACGGATCTCAGAGATCGTTTTCGCACGGTATATTCAGGGAAAAAGAGCTCTCGAAGGGACTCCCGAAAAAAGTCGGATCACCGACCGGGAGCGGGAAATCGTGCAGCTTCTGGGCGAGGGTAAAAGTAGCAAGGAAATTGCCACGATCCTGGGGATTAGTGTGCGCACGGTGGAAACACATCGCGCCGCAATCATGAAGAAACTGGGTTTGAAATCGTTTAGTGAGTTGATTCGGTACGCCGTTCGTAACAAGATTATTGAGGCTTAATCGCGCTCTGCCAGAATCGGCGGCAGCAATTTCACGGTAGCTGATGGCGTCGCTTGTTCGTCTCCAACCATCCAGGCCTACGTAAAAGCCCTACCCAAAAATACCGTGCTGTCGTGCCGCGTCCGGTGTGGGGAACGCTTATTCCTATGGGAGCCATGAAGAAAAATGTCAGAAGCGCTCTCTCGCGTTGGACCTGTGTTCGGCTCCATTTCCAGGCGAGGATCAGTTCCCGTCATCCTCTGCGATCCATCGGCTTCCACTTAGCCGGTATTCTTCGCGAGTTCACCCCCACCCGCGGCGGCTAGGCTATTAAGGGAGAAGACTCGCCGTCGGGAGCAGGGTGGCGCGGAGGAGACTGACGAGCAGCCACTGCAAGACGTTTTCCAGACCGACGCCGTTTCCGCAGAAAAAAGGCCAGATTCAACTCACTCTGGCGCCAACAGGGAGGGCACCTAGGACGCTCTTTAATGGGCCCGATTGACAAGTTATAGGTTTTGCCGTAGGCGGAACGCATCGGATGTCGAACGCGACGGATATCCCATTCTCGCCTCCGTGGCAGATGTCTGATTTGGAAAAATCGGACCGGCCCAAAGATACCGAGCTCGCCGCAGGCCGAGCTGTTGCACGTTTCGCCAAAATCCCCATCGTGATTGCCGAGGACGACCTGGTCTCGCGAACGCTGATGAGCAGCTTGATGGAAAAATGGGGTTTTAAGGCCGTTATCACACAGGACGGCCATGAAGCAATGGCGGCGTTGCGAGCGGAGCAAGGTCCAGCGCTTGCCATTCTCGATTGGATGATGCCGGGCATGGACGGCTTGCAAGTTTGTCGACGCGTTCGCGAAAGAAAAAAAATGGTTTACGTGATCATGCTTACATCGCTTGGCGCCAAGGAAAGTATCGTGGAAGGATTACATGCGGGCGCAGATGATTACCTGATCAAGCCGTTCGACAAGAACGAGCTTTTGGCGCGTATCCAGGTCGGATTACGCATTCTGGAGTTACATGCCGCCTTGGCAGCACGGGTGAAGGAATTGGAGCAGGCGGCTGGCGAAATCGGCGATCTGAAGTTGAGAGTTCCGCTCTAGGGCACGAGGCTGTCGCGTAGTACGCGCTGCTCTGTCGCTGGACGTAACAGAATCTCGCCTTTACCGGCCTGGGCGAGCGGTTCTTCTGCTAGCGCGTGCTCAGTGTTTCGAAGATAGCTTTCGAGAAACGAACGGATTCGGGCGAATTCCGAACTCGCTTTTTCATATGCCACGGACGCCACCGCAAGGTCGCCGCGCTTACCCAGCTGCTCCAGTTCGTTTAGAAATGGAACAATTGAGTTACTTCCGCAGCTTAGACTCGCGCCCCGAAAGCGGTGCGCGATCGAGCTCAAATCTTTCGCATCGTTGTTGCGAATGGCCACTTCCATGGCTGGTAAAAGTTCCGCGCCTTGCTCCAGATAGAGGTCGGCGAGCCTTCGCATGGTGCCGGGAGCGTCGCCACAAACATCGCGGAGACGTTGAAGATCGACCGGGGCATTTGTGTTGCGAGTCGGCGCCCATCTTTGCAACGCTGTTTCCAGTTCCTTTGCAATGATTGGCTTGGAAAGATAGTCGTCCATTCCGGCAGCCAGGCATTTCTC
>QHRJ01000273.1 GCA_003220075.1 Verrucomicrobiota bacterium | reverse complement strand
GATGGTGCACCAATTCTGCTGCTGGCTGGCGCATTCGCGCGATTCACTGGTCGAGTCACGCAAACAAGAGCGAACAAGAGAAATGATCTACACGTGCCCAATGCCGCATTTCATTGGTCGTGGTGAGGCCACGATTCGCCGACCGAGAAGCACGATCGCTCCGCGGTTTCCCAGAATAGTTTCCTGTTGAAAAACTTCGTCTGCAAACGAGGCCGCCTCTGAAGTCTCCGGAAGAACCGGAATCAGATACCGATAAAAATACGGAGCTGACTGAGTTTCGAGCACGACAAACTGCGCGGCGATCGCTTCATTCATGGCCGTGAAAGAGTGCACTTCGTGCGCGCGATTGTCGCGCCACGTCTGTATGACGTCGGTGGCGGAGAGAAGTTCCGTCACCAGCTGATCTGCGACTGGGTTAATCAGCGTCTTGCCTTGCGTTGAACGTAGAACTTTCACGAACCAGGCAACCGTCGCCTCGTTAACTTCGTCCAGCGCGAAATCTTCAATGAGGAGAAATCCGTTCGGATTTAGTAATTCTCGGGCGCGAGCGATCGCTTGGCGTAAAGGGTTGATGTGGTGCAGGGAACGCGTGAAGGCGATCGCATCGAACGAAAAACTGCTGTCGAACTTCGGCCACGATGCTACGACCGCGCGAACTCCGCGCGCTTGAGCTCTCGCGATGGCCTCCGAATCGGAGTCCAAGCCCATCACGTGATAACCGCGCTGCAAAAGTTCGCAGGCAATTTGCCCTTCACCACATCCCACTTCGAGAACTTTGGCACCAACAGGAAGGCGCGATATAAGAAACTCTAACGTCTCTCGAGTCGGCACATCAGTCGGTCGATTGACAATGAGATCAGGCATTCGGTTCTGACGATGGAAAGACGCTCCGCTTAATCCAAACGTGCAAAAATTATCGAGCGGACTGGCTACTGGATCGAACGGGAAGATGTATGCAAGCTGGCGAGGAAGGAAGTCGATAAATGCTGCTCCAAAGGAATGTAATTATCGCTGCGGTCGAAGTAATGAATTTTTCTAATCTTTCTGGCTGACCGCTGGCTTGATCACGAAACAGGCGAGAGGTGCCTTGATTAGCAGCAGCCTGGTTCTCGGACGCAGCGGCAGGCGAGAACTCCAACTAGTGCGCCGATGGTAGGCGCGAGAAGATAAACCCAGAGGGTTTGCAGATGGAGACTGACGACAGCCGGCGCGAGCGAGCGCGCTGGATTCATCGATGCGCCGCAGATCGGGCCGGCAAACAACGCTTCCAATCCAATGACGGACCCGACGACGATTCCCGCCGTGATTCCCTTTTCCCGCGCTCCGGTGGAGACGCCAAGAATTACAAACATCAACAGCGCGGTCAGGATTAGTTCAAGAATGAAAGATTGAAGTAGCGGACCTGCGGGAATGGTCGCTCCCAATGTGATATTAACTGGAAAAAGCAAGCGCAAGGTAGCGCTTGCCAGGAAGGCACCGGCGCATTGGCTCGCGATATAAGGCAAGACCTTGTCTGCATCGAAGCGGCGCGCCGCCCAAAAGCCAATTGTGACCGCGGGATTAATATGCGCGCCAGAAATATCTCCCAGGGTATAGACCATGGCCAGGACGATCAGGCCGAAGGTGAGCGCAATCCCAACATGGGAGACGCCTCCACCGGTGACTTCGTCAATCACGATCGCGCCGGTCCCTGCGAAGACCAACGCGAAGGTACCGAAACATTCAGCAGCGAGTTTTTTCGCCATCCCGATCTACATCGCCGCGGGTTGCAGACAGATTTCTTCGCACCACTGCTCAATCTTCGCCCGGATTTCGTCGCGAATGATCCGGACTTGTTCGAGTTTTGCGGTTTCGCTGCCCTGCACCTCCGACGGATCGGGAAAGCTCCAGTGCAATCGTGTCGCGGGGCCAGGGAAAATAGGACATTTCTCCGCGCTGGTTTCGTCGCACACGGTAATGACGTAGGCGAAGAGCTGACCCGATTTGAAGACATCGAAGACAGCCTGGGTTTTCTTGTTCGAAATATCGATGCCGGCTTCAGCCATCACTTGCACCGCGAGCGGGTTCAGCGTGCCCGGTTCGAGGCCGGCGCTTTGTGCTTCGAAGTATTCGCCGCAGGTGTGATTCAACCAGGCCTCGGCCATCTGGCTGCGGGCGCTGTTGTGGACGCAAATGAAGAGAACGCGCTTTTTCATAAAATTAGTTATCAGTTATCGGTTATCAGATAATAAGCAAAGCAGAGCTTAGGCGCTTGGCACAAGCGCATCTACAACGGCCGCGGAAATTTCACAGAACTGTAACACTTAACTCGTTGCAGACTCGATCGATGTTCACCGACGTTAAGCCAGGCGTTGTAGCTTGGTAATGACAGAGACTTTCGCCCCAGCGCGGTTTAACTTTGCCCTTCCACCGATCTCGACTCGCGTGCGGACGGCCTGGATTTCCGATGTGCATCTGGGTACGCGCGCGAGTGGCGCGGCCCGATTGCTCGATTTTCTGCGTGAATACGATTTCGAAACGCTCTATGTCGTGGGCGATCTAATCGATATCTGGCAGATGCGCCGGAGCCGTTACTGGCCGCAACAGCACAACGACGTCATCCAAAAAATTCTGCGCAAAGCGCGCAAAGGCACGCGCGTCATCTATATCCCAGGTAACCACGATGAGATGATCAGCTCCTTTTACGGCGCCTATGGCGACATCACTATTCAGAAGCATGCCATTCATCGGACCGCAGATGGCCGTCGCATTCTCGTTATTCACGGACACGAGCTCGACACTGTGGTGCAAAACGTGAAGTGGCTGGCTTTCCTTGGCGATGCCGGATACCAGTTCCTGCTCTCACTCAATCCGGCGATCAATTTCTTCCGTCGGCGCTTCGGCCTTGGTTACTGGTCACTCAGCGCCTACGTCAAACAACGGGTCAAAGATGCGGTTAGCTTTATCGGAAAGTTCGAGGCGGCGGTGGTTAAATACGCGGAACGCTATCGGGTGGACGGCGTTCTTTGCGGACACATCCACAGCGCCGCCATCCATAAACTCGGCAATGTCACTTATTACAACTGCGGCGATTGGGTCGAGACCTGTTCGGCC
>QHRJ01000297.1 GCA_003220075.1 Verrucomicrobiota bacterium | reverse complement strand
GCGCGAATAACTGCATCGTCATGCTCGACGCAGCGGCTGACATGAGTTGAAGTCGCTCGCGTTCATTTGCTGGAACAACTGTGACGCCGCCGATTTCGAACGCGCCGCGTGTCTCGACCGGACGAAACGGCTGGAAAGTAGGAATCAGGCGGACAATGGAAATGCATCCGGTGGCATCGAGATCGATCGGGCCCAAATGAAAACCAGTTTTCAAAGGCAACGCAGTCTTGGCAGTGAGGGCAGGAATTTCGATCGCGACCGTTAATGAGGCCGGTCGTGCACGAATCGCTCCGATCTGAAACGCAGCGTTAACTTGCATGGCGACGACATCGAGCGGCAGATCGAGCAACACTTCGTTCGGTACCAAACGAGGCGCAACTGTTTCGAGCTTTTGTGGGGGCGCCGGTTTTAGAGCCGTAACGGGCGGAGGGGTGGTTGGGCGTGGAGGGGCGAGCTTCTGCGAGCCCGCAGTGACTTTGGGCGTCGCAGGAGCTCCGCCCTCCAACTTCCTAGGCGGCGGTTTTTGCTCGGGCTCGCTCAAGATCGGCGTTTTTGAAATGGCGAAGTCCGCGCTTCTGGCGCGCGCGATCTCTTTTTCGCTAGGGAACTTCGGTTTTTCACGCAATGGACCTTCCTTTAATGTTTGTTGCACCAGCGCGACGAGCGCGTCGGATATGAATGGCTTGGCGATTGTTGCCACCACGTTTGGCAACTTGCTCGCCACCGCTGTCATCTCGTGCACGTGGCCCGACATCATGATGATGGGCACGCGCGCAGTGCTATCGTTTCTTCCGATGCGACGGCAAACCTCGTCGCCTTTGATGTCGGGAAGAACGTAATCAACCAGCACCAGATCAGGAATAATGCGGGCGGCTTCTTTTACGCCGTGCAGACCGGTGAATGCGGTAGTCATTTGCAGAGTCGGATCGGCAAGCGCGAGTGAATCTTCCACGAAAATGAGAAGCATCTCCGTGTCGTCGATGATCAGGATCTTCGGACCTGTCTTGGTTGCTGCGACAGCCGGTTTGGCCGGCACCTTCGGCTCCGCCGGCGCAGGTCGCGCACGTTTCGTTTTTTTTGCTTCGCGCAACGCTTCGGTCAGCGTTGCCGCCCAGGGATCGTGAATTGTTCGCGGCGCCGATTCCGAAGCGATATTCTCGATAAAATGCGGATCACTCCAGGTCAGCATTTCCACGAGAGCGCGCTTACCCTCGGCCTCGACCGTGCGCGCGTGTGTGATCTGACTGTTTCGCACATGCAATTCACCGGTGCGATTTTCGTCCGCTCGCCCCTCGATCACAACATTGCGCGGTGTCGACAGCGCAAGAACAGCGACATCGTCGAGCGCAAGGTCGCGCAACGTCCCGCGGGACAGCCCTGTTTCCATCCACGGGCCAAGCAGCGCTTGCACGGCGGCGCCGAATTCCACCAGCTCGAATGGTTTCTCGAGAAATTGCAACGCGCCATTAGCTCCGCGTTCCGCAATGAGAGCAGGCGTAATCCCGGCCGCGATCATCAAGACACGCGTCTCCGGCAAAACGCCGCGCATTTCCCCAAAAAACGCGATCGCTCCGGAATGTGGCGGATCAAAGTCGAGAATGATAAGTTCGGGCTTTTGTTCGAGGGCGGCCAGTCGCGCTTCCGCCAGCGATCGTACCGCACGAACGCGATGGTCCGGCGCAAATTTCGTTAGCGCTGACTGGATCGCGACAGAAAGCGCGTCGTATTCTTCGATGAGAAGAACGTTATGTTGCGCAGTCGTAACAGGCGATGAAGGCACAGGAGTTTGGGCGAGCGAGAACAGAGCGCATGTTAGATTTAGGGGCGCAAGTTGCGTGCCCGCTAAGGTCTAAACGGCCCCGTCGACGCTCGCTCTACTCGTAGCGCAAGGCCTCGATTGGGTCGAGCGCGGCTGCACGATAGGCGGGGTAAAAGCCGAATCCGATCCCGATGGCGGAACAGACGATCAGGCCAGCGATTGCCCAGCCGTAGGGGAAAATCACGTCTACTTTGAGCCAAAGGGCGAGCAGATCGCCCCCGACCACGCCCAGAATAATACCAAGAATTCCACCGGCCTCGGAAATGAACACCGCTTCCGCGAGAAATTGTCGGAGAATATCGCGGCTGCGGGCACCGATCGATTTGCGAACGCCAATCTCTTTCGTGCGCTCTGTCACGCTCACCAGCATGATGTTCATAATGCCAATACCGGCAGCCACCAGCGCGATGAAACTGATGACGAACGCGCCAATGCTGACCACGCCGGCAACATTGAGGAAAGCGCTTTTGAGCGAATCATTCGTGTAAATCTCGAAATCATTATCCTGATCTGCCTTAAGGCCGCGGGCGATGCGCATCGCACTGATCCCTTTATCCAAAGTTCGGTTGTAGAGTTCCGTTGAAAACGGTTGCGTGGCGATGTTCACGGTGCGGTTCGCTTCGCCGTAATTCTCGAAAAACCGGGTGATCGGCATGAGAAAGAAGTCGTCCTGACTTTCCCCAAAGGAGGTACCCTTTTCCGCGAGCACACCGACAACGGTATAAGTGTGCCCGGTCATGCGGAGGACTTTGCCGAGGGGCGACTCGTGCGGAAACAAGCGTTTCTCGATGCCTTTGCCGATGACGGCGACGTTGCGAGCAAGGGCAACGTCTTCCTCGTTAAGGTTGCGGCCATAACCGAGGGTGAACGCATTGGCGGTGAGAAAACCTCGATTCGTTCCGACAACCGTGAGGCTTGGCGGTGTCTTAACCCCGTTATAAACGGCCTGGCCTTTCAAGTCACGCCCGAAGCACTTCAAGCAAATCTCCGACGCGTTTCCCTGCATCAATTCGTAATAACGCTGCGCCTGCTGATACGTAATGTTGCGGCGGTTCTGGTATTTTTTCTTCACGTTGGCACCGCCGGCGTCGATGTTCACCGGGTATTTCGCGAACTGAAAGACATTCGATCCAAGAAAGCTGATCCCGCTTTCGATTGAACTCTGCAACGCACCGATTGCGGTCATGACCAGAATAATCGAGAACACGCCAATGGTGATGCCAATCATCGTTAGGGCCGCGCGCAATTTATTCGCGCCCAATGAACTCAACGCCATTTTCAGGATTTCCTTAAATTGCATGACCTACGATTGGATTAATGGAGTAGGGGAGTGATGGAGTCTTGCTGCTGGCATCACTCCAATACGCCGATGCTCCATTACTCCGCTATTCATAACGAAGGGCCGTGACCGGATCGAGCCTCGATGCCGTCCATGCGGGGGCGAACCCCGAGATCAATCCCGTCAGCACCG
>QHRJ01000165.1 GCA_003220075.1 Verrucomicrobiota bacterium | reverse complement strand
CGCACGATTCGTTAGTGACTCTTGAGCGTTCAGTCGCCGAAGGAAATCTCGACGTCGCGGGCGGTCTGAACCATTTCGCCATTCGGCGGGACCAGCCGCAAGCGATTGACCGCATCGGCGATGGGGACGTGGCGGACCTGATAGTTTTGATAGCTGACCATCGAGCCGAAGTGTCCTTCATTGACTAACTGCATTGCTTTTACCCCGAACCGGGTGCCGAGAATGCGATCGAGCGTGGTCGGCGCTCCACCACGTTGCAAGTGACCAAGGACGCAGGTGCGTGTCTCTTTCCCTGTGCGCGCCGCAATCTCGTGCGCCACGATGTCACCGATCCCGCCCAGGCGGAACTCGCCCTCTTTCGTTTCGCGTTTGACCTGCTGGCCATCTTTCGGACGCGCGCCTTCAGCGACGACCACGAGTGAACTCAAATCACCGGCAGCATCGCGCGCGCGAATAGCTTCGGCCACCTTGTCGAAATCAAAGGGAATTTCCGGAATCAGAATGACATCAGCGCCACCGGCGAGTCCGCCGTGCAGAGCAATCCAACCGGCATGGCGCCCCATCACTTCCACCACAATTGCGCGTTTGTGACTTGTGGCCGTGGTATGCAGTCGATCGAGCGCGTCCATCACTGCCGCCACCGCGGAATCGAAACCGAAGGTCATGGCCGTGGCTTCAAGATCGTTGTCGATCGTCTTCGGCACGCCGACGCAATTGATTCCAGCCTCTTGCAACTGCAAGGCGGTCGTCATGGAGCCATCGCCGCCAACGACGATGAGTGCTTCGACGCGTGCTTCATTTAGAACTTTGCGTGCTTTCTCGATTACTTCGGCCGCCACCACAGCACGATCTCCCGCGCCAATCTTGGCAACGAAGTGTCCGCGGTTGGTGGTACCAATGAGCGTTCCACCCAGTGCCATGATATTTACGGTGCACTTGCGATCCAGGATAGTGAAATCACCTGGCGGCAATAACCCTTCGAAGCCATCGCGGAATCCAAGCACTTCCCAACCAAGTTTATCGGCCGCGAGCGCGGCACCACGCAAGACCGCATTGAGCCCGGGACAATCGCCGCCGCTGGTAAGAATACCAATCCGCGTTTTCATTCGCGGAGAGATTACAGCATCTTTTTCGGATCGACCAGTCGACCGGCAGCGGCCCATTGATCGTATAGTTGCCAACCTTGCCGGACGAGCCGCTCGCCATCTCCAAATCGATCGTTGCTACCCAGAATTACGACGATGAGGTGGCGTGGAAAAATTGTAGCGTTGTCGCCATTCTTGATTACTTCTGCGGCGCGATTAGCCGAAAGGATGAGGCATTCAGCGGCACGAGCTGTCTGGCCGGTTTTGACGCCATCGATTCCGTTGGTGCCGAGCAGATCGTTGGTTGTTCGCAGGAGAGCGTGCATTTGTTTGCCACCGCGGTTGAAGGAAATTTCGCGCTCCTTTTGCGAAACATAAAAACGAAAGCTCGCCTTGTTCATCGCGTAACGGGTGAGTCGCGCGAGATCGATCGCAGTGGAATATGGCATCGGCCGTTCCTTGTAATCGAATCCACTGGGATTGACGAAACGCGTCCGGTCCATCCCGAGTTGTTTTGCCAACGCGTTCATTTGCGCGACGAACACGGTGGCCGGCGTGATCTTTGAATTTGATTCTGCCGGCTCCAACGTTTCACCCACGCGAAGGGCAAGGGCATTCGCGGCGAGGTTGTCCGATTGCACCAGCGCCGCATACAGCAAATCGCGTAATGAAACGACATCACCGACCTGCCAGCCGACTTCATTTTTTTCCACGCCGACAAAGGCAGCCTGGGAGATTGTTGCCAGCTGGTTGAGATCGCCGCCCTTTTTTTCAGCCCAATCCAGGACGACGCAGGCGGTCGCTATCTTGGTCAAGCTGGCGATCTGACGCTTTTCGCGAGCGTTCTGCTCGATCAAAACGTAGCCGGCTTGCGACTCGACAACAAGATAGGATGGCGGAAGCTGCCCGGCGGCGGCCCTTTGCGGCGCGACGCAAATTACGCAAATCGCAAACGCGACGAGAAAAAATTTAGTAGTAGAAGCCACGCCCGGAGAAAACCGGCAGCACCTTAACCAGCGCAATTCGAATTACAACGCGAATCCCCGCTCGTCGTGATGGATTATTCCGGAAGGCTGACGTTGGCGCGCGCACCGTAGCGATATGGATCCGTGCTTAATGTCAGATAGACCCGCTCGGCCGCATTTTGCAGATCGAAGTGCAGAGCCCGGCCAAGCCCACTTGCGCGAACGGTTCCGTGTCTGCCTTGAAGCTGGCTTCCGCCATACATGTCAAACTCGTAGACAACCAAACCGCTCTTAACATCCGTGACGCGAACATGAAGCGCGAGAACGGATTGGCCGACGCCGAATGACCCTAAGAAGAACCGGCCCACGGGACTGCCGCCATCGACGACATCGAATTCGCCATCAACCAGCCAGCCGATGCGGGCTGTCTCATGCGGCTTGAGAATACGAGCGGGTGCAATTTTTTCCAATTGTTCCTTGAGATCCTGAGCAAACTCGATTGGCGCGAGAGCCTTCCGAATTGGCATCTCGCCGTCAGTTTGGGCCTGGTCGCCTGTGAATTTTGCGGTATCCACACAGAAGGGCCGAATGTAAATTGCCCGTGGATTATAGGCGCCTACACCGCAATTAGCGGTGATCATGCGCACGTGCGATCCGAAATCTTTTGTATCCGTGGGAGCAGCCGCACCGGATCCGCCGACCCGGCTTTTTGTAACGTACATGTCTGCGCAAGAACAGAGCAACAAGCTGGAAGCAATAGCGATAAGAGATTTCATAATTTTTTCGGGCGACCGTCTGCTCTTCCCCAAGAGCCGGGCGGATCGCGTGGCCTCCGTAATGCAACTATCGTGCCGCACGCGAGGGAAAATTGCGGGAAATGATACGCTTGTCGGGATGAGGTAATGCGAGCCTTTTATCGTTCGGCGGCGCACGATTTCGATCCGTCAGCCGCGGCCTTTCGCGGGTTCAGCTTCCTCGTTAAAGCGCTGAAGGGTTGAACCGGTGAAGGGTTTCAAATAGCGCGGCTATTGCTGTATTTCGCTTCAACCCTTCAACGCTTCAACGCTTTTACCACCTGGCGCGACCGGCCCTTCGCCACGTGCGCGACTGACAAGCAGCCGCATGATTAAGTAGGTCGCAATGGCGCTGGGAACGGCGATGAAGAGCGATCCAATCAGCGCTGGCCAGACCACCCGCAGAAAAAATCCCCAATGCAGGTAATCGCTCACCTGAAAATGAGTGATGCGCAGTCGTTGCGCTGGCGGCCTCTGCAGAATCCAGCATCCCAACTTGTATTCAACGAAGTAGATTGCGGGCATGGCGAAGATGACGATGTCGTGGACAGTGACGGCAATCGCGGCCGCCACTTTATTGCACCGACATACCCAGGCGGCCGCAATCGACAAAAGCGTTTTAAATGGATATAGCGGCGTAAAGCCAAAGAAAATTCCGATGGCCGAACCGAGGGCAATGGAATGGGGGGTGTCCGCGATCGTCATCAGCGTCATGTGATGCGCAGCCAGCCAGGCCTTCAATCGAACGAGTGGACCCGGTAATGGCGGACCGGCGGGAGATCTCGGTGCTTCCACGCGATATCCTAGCTCAGAACAATTCCGCCGTCTGCGGAGGCAGCGTAACGAGCTGACCTAACGCTTTTCGGAGTCGCAGCGCGGCGTGCGGGGCGTAATCGCGCGCGTTGTTGTTAAAGATGACGTACACTTCTTTCGCATCGTGGGCCAACCGCTTGCTCCGCTTGGCGACTTCGTCGATCTCGGCGTCTGAGTAATTGTAATTAAACCGCGCAGCTACGGTTTTGCCGGTAATATAGGCGCGCGAATCGCGTCCGTGCAGGCGAAGATAAGCGACATCCGAATTAGTAATTGCGTTAAGCTCACTCGGCATAATCGTGAAATGCTTTTCGGATGGCGCATCGACATTCACAAAAATTGCATTTCGTTCCCGGATAAAATCGAGTGTTTTCTCAAGCTGCTCGCCTTCCACCCAGTTTCGATTTCGCAATTCAACAGCGACCCGAAAGTCGCCGGTCAACTGCAGCGCGTTTTCGAGCTCATTGAGCTCATGTTTGCGCGGCGAAAAGGCCGGGGACAATTGCAACAGCAAGACACCCAGCTTTTCTGCACGACGAAGGACTTCCAAGGAAGGCGCAAAAGCCCGCAGCAACTCGTCAATCGTCGCGGTGGTGGGTACGACTTTCGCGTTCTTCTCCAGTCGCAATTTCTTTTGCAGCGCCGAAGGTAGAAGTTTCGCTGGGGTAGAATGATGTGAGAGCAATTGATGCAATTTGATATTGAAGACAAAATCTTGCGGAGTAACGTCGCACCATCGGCGCACCAGCATCGGGTCAGGCACGGAGTAGAAGGTGGAATTGACTTCCACCATGGTGAAATGCTGCGCGTACCAACCGAGCCGATCTGCCGGCCGCATCTTTTTTGGATACCAAAACTCGACGAACCCAGGATCCGACCAACTGGCCGTGCCAACGAGGATTTTCGCCACGAGCGAACAAGGCTGGGCTGGCACAAAATGCAAATCGCAAGAGCGGCGATTTGGTTGCGGGGGCGGGATTTGAACCCGCGGCCTTCAGGTTATGAGCCTGACGAGCTACCAGGCTGCTCCACCCCGCGTCTTGAGCGTTAGTATGCTTTAGCGGGAGATTTCGCGCAACAAGAAAACGACCATGCGGCGGCAAAACATTGCTTGCCGCGAGAAGGGCGATGCGCAAATTAGCGCGCGATTGTGTCGGCCGGATAATTCCAGCGTAGGTCAGTGTTAGAGCGGTCGGCTGTTAACTACTTTCAGGAGCATTTTCGCGCATCCGCGTTTTCCCCTCGTGATTCGCTCAAAATGCGCTATCCCACATGCATCTCATGTTACCACCAAATCGAATGAGCAGGATCATACGGGAGTGACAATGACTTTCGCGAGAGCGAGCGAGAGCCCTTACACGCGCACGCGCGCCCGCGCGATGTGTCAGTAAAAAAAAATCATGTTCGTTTAAGAGCTTATTGCAAGCGTTTTATATTAACTCCGCGACGCCTTAGATGAGCAGTGGTCTGTGGTATGCGTACCGATCTCGGCGTTCGTTCGGTCTTACCATTCAGAAGCACACCTGTGAAAACGATTGTCATCAAACACTATATTCCCTTCGGCGCGCTTACGGCAGCTGTGATCGCGTTCTGCCCGCTTCAGACGCAGGCTAACACGATTGCGCTCAGCTTTACAGGTGGCACCTCTGGCTTCCCCAATACGGATGAAACTCTGGGTTGGGCATTTACTCTCAGCAGCCCAGTCCTCGTGACCGACCTCGGTCTGTGGGACCAAAACAACGACGGATTGTCTGTGTCTCATGTCGTGACCATCTGGACCAGCACTGGCACGCAGGAGTTACAAGGCACGATCCCCTCCGGCACCAGCGCAACCCTCGTCAACGGCTTCCGATATGTCTCTATCGCGCCCGTCCTTCTGCCTGCAGGTAGTTATACAATCGGCGGCTTCATTTCCGTCGGCAGTGAAGAATTTGCCAGTGGCGCCTCTGCGATTACAACTGCTTCCTGGGTTACCTACGACGGCAGTAGGGCCGGGATCGGATTCGCGTTTCCGCCGGGAGACGTGCTCTTCTCCCCGAATAGCCACTTCGGTCCGAATTTCCAATTTACCACGCGGACGTCAGTCCCCGACGCATCCTCGACCTCGATGCTGTTATTGCTTGGTGTAGGAGCCACCTTCGGACTGAATTTCTTACTGCAGAGACGGTCTCAGGCGTAACGCAATACGGCACTCTTAAAGCTTTGTCTACTCAGCTTGGCCCGAAGTCGGCGGAGCAGCGCTTGGACTGATAGACGGGACCTCAGTCCTCCGTCGTCTTGAGTTCGGCGATTGTGCTCTGCTGTTCTGCGACGTTCCGGTGTTCTTTCAAGAACTCGTTGAGCAACATCGCGTTCACCGCCTCGTAGCGCACGGTATAGGCACTGCCACCAGATCAGGGTTCACCTTTTCCACTTCCTCAGCCACCAGACCGAACTGTGCCGTCCTCGCCGGGTCTACTTCTTTGCGGTAGTGGAACGTGACCGGTTTAAGCGCAATGCTGTGCCCGTGTTTCGCCCATAGTCAAGGCGAGTTCTCGCTCGCGCGCGCGTGGAAAGAGTCGCTGCTAAAACACACAGCGAACATTTCATTTGCATCTTGGAAGCTGCTGCGTCTGCGAGGTCAGAGAGTGTCCGTGTCAGTCGCAGTGTTGTTGGCGGTATTTGGATCGATGACTTCTGTCGGGATCGAGACCGTGGCGGTGTTGGAGATCGAACTTGTAGCAGATGCGCTGATAGTCCCGGTCGCCTTGTAAGTAATGTGACTACCTGAGGGCATAGCGACTGTTTGGGCCACATCCCCGCTGCCGCTGCTCGTGAAACCTGTGGCGCCGCCGCTTTGTGTCGCGGTAAATGTGACCCCAGTAAACGTGCTGGGGAAGTGGTCTTGGATAACCGCGCCAGCGATGTTGCTTGGGCCAACGTTCGTCACAACGATCGTGTATGTGTCTTTCGTTCCCGGCACAGCAGCAGTCTTGCCGTCAGTTACCGTAACTTTCAGGTCGGCCTTGATGGTTATGCTGTCCGTATCGGTTGCGGTGTTGTTCCGGGGATTTGGGTCATTGAGTCCAGCCGGCGGAGTAACGCTTGCCGTATTGGAAATGGTGGCGGTCGCACTCGGATTTACCTTCCCTTTCGCCTTGTAAGTGATCTTGCTGTCCGACGGCATCACGACTGTGTCATTGATATTGGCTGCCCCGCTCGCGCTAAAGCCAGAAGCACCGCCCAGTTGAGTAGCTGTGTAGCTAACGTTCGTGAAGATCGTCGGGAAGGCGTCTGTAATCGATGCGCCACCAACAAATCCGGGTCCTAAATTGATGACATTAATCGAATAGGTGTCTTGCGCGCCCGCGGCGACTGCTGTTTTCGAATCGTTTACAGTTATCTTAAGATCGGCCGGTGCCGGGCACGGTGTCGGCGACTGTATCGCAACCATATCGGCACGCCGTGGAGTAATGCCGCCTGCTTCGCCCGCATAGGGACCACTGCCGACTATAAAGTACTGCAAGGCAGCATTCTGGAAGTCTACCTTGTATATCTCCATACCACGTATCTTTAGATCAAGCGCGACATGCAGAGTTGCATCGAAGTCGTCAGCTGAGCTTGCGGGGTTCAAAGTTTCGCCATGCGTCGGGTTGGTCGTCCAGTGCAGGAAGAGTTCGTTGGCGGGAAGATAGTTTGACGTAGTCGTACTGCTCTGAAGCGGAGCAACCGCGTAGCCAAAGTGGCAATTGTAGGTGTTCGCCGCATAGTCGCTGACCTCCCTCATCGAGGTAGCCGGATCTTCAGCCGCATTCGATGGGTTGAACGGCGGAACCGGGTATCCCATCACAGTCGTGCGAGGGAAGGCGCTCATGTAGAAGTCGATGATCTGCTTCGACGATGATTTCCAGGCATCCACCTCCGCCTGCGTCGAGCCGAGAGCCGCCGTGTCCAGCGTTCCTGGCGCGATGTCCCACTCGTCGTGGTTGCCTATACCGGTTATTATGATGTAGGACACCGCGGGGTTGCTGTCGTAGCGCGCACCAAAGTCGGTGATGAACTTCTGGCACCGAGTCATAAACATGGGGTCGCCAGGAACAGGAATCGTGCGGCCGATGGCTCCAGGTGTGTCCTGCATAGTATAGAACTGCGCGTTGTAAGGAGCCGCATAGAGCCATGTGGGGCAATCTTTACCAGCGTTAATAGATATTCCGCATTTCTTGTTATTGGCAGCGGCCCATGCAACTGCATCATCTAGGTACTGCCAAGTGTAGGTATCTGGAGTTGCTTCTACGTCCGACCACCTTAAAAACCAGCGCACGCCATCGCAGTTTGCGTTACTTATAGCGGTTCCTGCTGAGGTGACTGCTTGGTTGGTTGCCGACAACCAACCACTCGGGACGATGTACATACCTTTCGGTGCTTCCTTCATCGTGATAGCGTGGGCTGATGCTGCGATCAGACAGAACAGGAGAAGCAATTTCGGCAGCATGTTCATCGTTTAACTTGTGCCATGGTTCACGGTTGACCTCGGTCGCTTCAGATTTATTTGGCCGAAGGATGTGCCCCAACGTCCGCCGGTGTCGAGCTTTATTGCTGAACGCGGGATTATCTCCTTGTTCCTTTGCCCTACCGATCACAGCAGCGTCGCTTCCAACTCCAGAAAGACCGTAAGCAGCTCGTCGGAATGGACAATGTAGCGGCAACCTTCGCGATGGACATCAACGATCCAACGCCAGCCGTATGCGTAATGGCCCTGCAATAGCCCCAGATCCAGCCCGTAGCGGAAAGCTTGTCCGAGCAACTAGCATGTAACGAGACCCATCTCAGACACGGCTCAGGTGAGCGCAAATGGCAGTAGCCGGCTTCAGATCCAGCACGGCTTCGCTCGCCTATTGTATGGGCCTAATAGATTCCGGACGAACAGGCTGATTCCGGTATGGCCGCTGCTGTCGATAACAGATGACATACCTGTGACCACTCTTCTAAAGCTCTCCTGCCCTGATCGTGTCGGGGTGCTTTCACGCCTTTCCAGCTTCGTCGCGGGCCATGGCGGGAATCTATCGGAGGTGAATCAATTCACCGATACGAGCACGAATTGGTTTTTCGTACGAATGGCGATCCAAAGTGAGACACTGAGATTACCTTTCAACGAATTTCGCAAAGCCTTCGAACCCCTAGCGAAGCAGCTTAATGCTGCTTGGACGCTGCGCCCGGTAGAGACTCGGATGAAAATGATTGTGATGGTCAGCAAGCTCGGGCATTGCCTAGCCGATCTACTTTGGCGGTGGCGTTCCGGTGAGCTTGCCTGTGACATCGTCCTTGTCGTGTCAAATCACGATGAACTCCGCGAAACCGCAAAACGCGACGGCGTTGATTTTAGATCCATCCCTGTGGAATCGCACAACCACAAAGAAGCTTTTGCGTCGATCCGTGACTTGTTCCGAGAAATAAATCCCGATCTTATCGTTCTGGCTCGGTACATGCGGATTTTGCCCGAATACATTTGTGCCGGGTTTTCCGGTCGGCTAATCAACATTCACCACTCATTTTTGCCCTCGTTCGTTGGTGCAAACGCCTACGCCCGAGCTTATGAACGGGGGGTCGAGCTCATCGGCGCAACTTGCCACTATGCAACTGCCGAACTAGATGCCGGGCCGATCATCGATCAAGAGGTAATCCGCGTGGAGCATTTCCACACACCCGATGATCTCGTGCGACTCGGTCGCGATTGTGAACGGCTCGCACTTGCACGGAGTGTTCGATGGCATTTGGCCGATCGCGTACTGGTCCATGGCAATCGAGCCATCGTGTTCCGAGACTAGTTGCGATACCATTTCCTGCGATAAGCATCGACCAGGCAACGCCAGCCGTTAGCATGTCCGACATGAGTTATGATTCGCGTAACACGTTTGCGTTTGCCTTCTTAGCGAATCAGAGTCCCCAAATTTCAATGACCCGACTCTTGCTCGACGGTGTTGATTGGCGCAGCGCACACCGTCGAATGCATCATCGTTCGCGTTATCCGCAATGTCTTCCGGGTCGCAAGGCGGGCAACGTTGCCGCCAGTGATACAATGGGTATGCTGCGGACCAGTCGGGCGGTTAGCTCAGTGGTAGAGCGGTCGGCTGTTACCTCTTTCAGGAGCATTTTCGCGCTTCTGCGTTTTCCCCTCGTGAATCACCCAAAACGCGGTTTCTAGAGCGAAAACAGCCTTCAAAACGCGCTATCCCACTTGCATCTCATGTTATCCCCAAATCGAATGACCAGTATCATACGAGAGTGACAATGACTTTCGCAAGCGAGACCGCGAGCCTTTACGCGCACATACACGCGCGCACGCGCGATGTGTCAACTTTGTCTACTCAGCTTGGCCCGAGGTCGGCGGAGCAGCGCTTGGGCTGAGTTACGTACCACCCGAGGTTGACGAAGGCTGGCGTGGACGAATAATCAGCAAGTCCAGAATTTCTCTCGCCGGGCGGGAAATAAAAACGCCACATTGGTGTTTTTGCGACGTGTTGTGGCGTGCTTTTAGCTGCACAAACGCATCGTGAGGTTCGCAGTAATTCGACGTACCAAGTTCGTGTCGTTTTCGGCTGTAATCACATTTCTCACTTCGAGCGCAACGCCAACAACAGCGCCAGCAGATATCGGAATCGCTGCGGCGTACCCCGGCGACAAGAACATCGCGAGCGATCCGGCGGTGATTTTCGCTGATGACTTCGAATCGTATACCGCGCCCGACCAAGTCATAACGAGATGGAGCGGCGGCAATGGCGCTCAGCGGATGCGGATCGCGACCGAGGCAAACCACGTTTACTCAGGGACTAAATCAATCGAGTTTACCTTGCCCATCAGCACAACCGAAATTTCTTGCACGCTCGATAAGGTGCTGAGTCCGACTCATGACACGGTGTTCATGCGGTTTTACCAAAAGTTCGCCGCGAACTATGCGATTAGTGGAGGCGCGAATCATAACGGGATTCGGCTGTCAGCCAATTATCCTGAGACGGCTGGGATCACACCGCCTGCCGATGGAACAGGGTTTTTCTTGTTCCTGCTTCAAAACGCTCAAATGGATCGAACTGGAGAAGTCCCACCAGGCTATACCGATCTCTACGTTTACTGGCCGAAGCAGCGTTCAGAATGGGGCGATCACTGGATGCCTGACGGAACCGTGCTGCCCTCAAACAATCTGGGAAACAAGGGCGAATGGCTCGCTTACCCTAGCCAATACCCGGACTTCAAACCATACCCGATGTTCATCCCGCAGCGCGACCGTTGGTACTGCGTCGAGTTGATGGTGCACGCCAACACGCCGGGCAAGAACGACGGGGAAGTGAAATATTGGATCGATGGCAACGTTGCTGGCGATTTCCCTGATCTGAAC
>QHRJ01000164.1 GCA_003220075.1 Verrucomicrobiota bacterium | reverse complement strand
GGATTCGCGACACTGGACCTTGAAGCGGCAGCCATTTTTGTTGGAAACAAGCCGGCCGGGCGTATTTGCAGCTGGAGACGTGCGTTCCGGCTCAGTCAAGCGCGTCGCTTCTGCCGTTGGCGAGGGGTCAATGGCAGTTCAATTCGTTCATGAATATTTGAAAACGATGTGAAGTATGTCTAGCGGAAATTGCACCCATCTTTCTGCCATCACCACGATCAAACATCCGACTCGCCGTGAGTGCGCTGAGTGCGTGAAGGTCGGGGCGCAATGGGTGCACTTGAGAACATGTCAGGAATGCGGCCAGACGTTGTGTTGCGACAGCTCACCGAATCAACACGCCAGCAAACACGCCCGGGCTAGCGGGCATCCAGTCATCGCATCCGCCCAGCCGGGGGAGCGCTGGCTCTATTGCTATCCCGATGACGGGTTTGCCGAGTATTGACGTTCGGCGAAAGCAACATTTGTAGGGCGTCGGTGCCAGACGCCATCTTGAATGTCTCCGGCGTTTCACAGAAACGCCCTACAATTGATTAGGCGCTTTTTGAAACCAGTCTAATAAGTTACATGCATGCGCATTCGCGAAATGAATTGGATGATGGTGGAGGAATATCTCAAGCGGGATGATCGTTGTGTCTTGCCGCTCGGAAGTACGGAGCAGCATGCCTACTTAAGTTTAAGTGTCGATAGCATTCTCGCTGAGCGGATTTCGGTGGAAGCGGCGGAGTCTTTAAATGTGCCGGTGTTTCCAGTAGTAGCTTATGGGATCACACCTTACTTTCGGGCGTTTCCCGGCTCGATTACATTGCGCGTTGAGACCTACCTGCGAGTAGTTCGTGATATCCTCGATGCCTTGGCGGAGCAGGGGTTTAGGCGCATTCTGATTGTCAACGGGCATGGCGGAAATACGCCTGCACAATCGTTCGCCGGTGAATGGATGGCCGATCATCCGCGCGTTCGGATCAGATTTCATAATTGGTGGAATGCGCCAAAGACCTGGGCGCAAATTTTGGCGATGGACCCTGTCGCATCACACGCCTCCTGGATGGAAAATTTTCCGTGGACGCGACTAGCAAACGTAACCGCGCCCGATAAGCAGAAGCCAATGAGTGATCTCGAGTATTTGCGGCAGCTAGACCCGCAGTCACTGCGTGATTACTTGAAGGATGGTAATTACGGCGGTCGCTATCAGCGAAAAGACGAAGAGATGATGAAGATTTGGCGGGTAGGTGTAGCTGAAACCCGCGAACTGCTGGAAAATATGTAGCACAACCATCTTGGCTGTGGGGCCAACACGCATCTCGCCCGTTGAAGCATCTAGAGTGGTTCGACCGGCACTTGTACTCCGCTCAGATCGCAAAACGAAAACTCGACGGCTTAAAGCCGTCGAGTTTGTGCACGGACTAATGCGCACGAGAATAAAGAGGGGCGAGTTCCTGCGAGCCAGCGGTCTCGTAGCACAGCCATCCTGGCTGTGGGGCAACGAGCATCCTGCCCATTGAAGGATCTAGAGATCATTCGAGCAACGCCGTGCTTCGCTCAGGATCGCAAAGCGGAAACTTGACGGCTTTAAGCCGTCAAGTTTGCTCCGACCGTAATTTTTGCCCGTTTGGGGAAACACGGGATCGCCCTTGGAGAATAAATAGTTAGAGATCCTGCGACTCCGCTCAGGACGACAAGGCGACTCCTTGAAGCCCAAGCCGCTCGGCGTCCGACTTCAAGGCGGTGATGACTTCCGCGATTACGTCATCGAGCGGCATACCCAGCTCCTCGGCGCCGCGTACGATGTCAGCGCGATTCACCGCGCGGGCAAACGCCTTGTCTTTTATCTTCTTTTTTACCGCCGCGACGTCCACTTCGTGAATGCTCTTCGAAGGCCGCACCCGCGCGACGGCGATGACGAATCCGCTCAGTTCATCAACCGCATAGAGAGTTTTCTCGAGCAGCGTCTCGCGAGAGACGCCTGAGTAATCCGCGTGCGAAAGGATCGCCCGGCAGATTTCTTCACTCCAGCCTTGCTCCCGCAACCACGCTACGCCAACGAACGGATGCTCTTCGGTCGAACTCCGTTCCAGGTTCGGGTGACGCTCGTAGTCCATATCGTGCAGTAATCCGACCGCGTCCCAGACATCCACATCCTCACCACGCAACTGTGCGAAATGCTTCATCGAATCAGCAACCGCGTAACAGTGTTTACGCAGGCTTTCCGATTGCACCCATTCGTGGAGGATGGTGAGAGCATCAGATGAAAGGCGCATGGGAGATGTTTGATGGTTGTTTACAAGAAAGTCAGTAATCAAGACTTACTTGCAGTTGCATGAAGTGATGGGGTTTATAGCCTGCGACCGCCTTTGGACAAAGCGATTAATTTGCGCAGTCGATCTTCCTGTGTTTGTGGGCGCTTCGCGCTAATCACCCACCAGATCGCGGTCTGCCGATAGGATGCCGGTTGCCGTTGGAAAAATTTCCAGGCTACGAGATCGGCGCGGAACCGTTTCTTGCCTCCCGCACTTAACGTCGCTGATTTTCGATTTTCATAACTGTAAATGCCCGATCTCTCCGGCACCCGTTTCTGAAAAGCCTTTATCCCGCCAGGTCGAACGCGCCCTTCGCGCATAAGCTCTTTCATCCGGCGAATGTTGATCGCGCTCCAGTTGCTGGTCAGCCGACGTGGAGTAAAACGAATTTTGTAGCTCTCGGCATCGATGGCCTTGCGCAAACCGTCGATCCAACCATAACAAAGTGCTTCATCCACCGCTTCGGGCCACGTAATGCTGGGGCGTCCTGATGCTTTCCGGTGAAAACCGACCCATCGCTCGCGTTTTGTCTGATGATGTTTCTCCAGCCACGCGCGAAAAACGACCGGTTTCGTGAAAAAGATTGGCGCATCTTCCGCCGACTTCATCTCACTCAAGATCGGCACGCCCCGGCGAATTTTCCAATTGCGTAAAAGATCGTACGATCGACTTGCCAATTATTTCAGAAAAACGGCCAATCCAGCTGCAACGAGCGAAATATATTTTAGTGGGAGAAAGCTTTGTCCCGCGTCTGCGAGCATGTATTGATTGGGCCGCGACGTTGCTTGGACGGCGATGGGAGATTGGTGCGAAACAAATTCCTCAGGAAAGGATTGAAATATGCAGCGCGTAATTCATTTCGAGATTTACACTCACGATCCGGAAGCAGTCCGCCCGTTTTACCAGGATGTTTTCGGCTGGAAATTCAAAAAATTTGAGGGTAGCCCAATTGAGTACTGGCTGGTCACGACGGGCGACGATAAAGACCCGGGAATCAATGGCGGTCTGGCCCGTCCCCGCGAGGGGCAGAGTCCCGGAACGATAAACACGATCGCCGTGCCGTCACTCGATCAGTCAATAAAGACGATTGAAGAACGCGGCGGAAAGATTTGTGTGCCAAAGATGGAGATCCCCAGTATTGGCTGGCTAGCCTATGCCGAAGATCCGGCCGGCAACGTCTTTGGAGTCATTGAGCCACGTCCGAAAGCAAAATAGTCGGACGACAAACGATTATGCTGTCGGTGAACAGAATTTGCGCAACCGACTAAACTGAAGGAGCTGTTCTGTAGCGGAAATAAACCAAAACAATGGAGGAAATATGAGTACGGAAGACGTTGCGATGAGATTGGTAGAGCTGTGCAAAGGAAGCGAATGGAAGAAGGCGGTCGATGATCTTTATGCGAAAGATATCGTCAGCGTCGAACCGCGCCAGATGGGAGACATTCCGGCGGAGATGCGAGGTATCGATCAAGTACGCGGCAAAAACGATTGGTGGGAACAAAATATGGAGGTGCATGACTCAAAGGTAAGTGGCCCGTTTGTTGCGGGTGATACTTTCGTCGTGCGCTTTGATATCGACGCTACCGATAAGAATTCCCAAAAACGAATGCAGATGTCCGAGGTAGGCATCTACACCGTCAAAGGCGATAAGATTGCGCACGAAAAATTTCTGCCTCTAGCTGACTAGGGGACAGAGGAACAGAAGTCAGACGCTAGAGATCAGATGCTGTAGTCGCCTCGCTTGGCCTGCCACGCCGAAAATGAGTCGAGGCGAAAGGGCGGGCGAGGCGAGATTGCTTCTACTCTTCTTCAACCCGTCGGCTTGGGGAGGGAGAGGAGATGGTGACCATCTACGGTTTTGCGTTCCGAATTTTTCGGATCAAAACCCAATCCTTTTCGTCTGCTAGAAATTTGTAACCATAAGTTCCGGGCGGGATCGAAACCTTGATTGTCCATAGCCCGTTAGCTTATTTAGTCATACGCAAATTCTTCCACTAATTAAACTCGGCCATCAGCTCAACCGTTTGTACGTCCGGTTTTCGAAGCGAAACTCCCGCTCGTTCGCCAGATATGAAGCAACCAGCGCGAGGAAGAAACGCGCAGATAGTCCGAATCGGTCACATCGCGACAGCTTAAGCGCGGAAGTGCAGGATCAAAGTTGTTCGATGCGATAACCGCGCTCGCGCAAAAGAGCCGGCACGCCGTTGGGTCCGCCCATATGCGCCGCACCTGCGAGAACGAAGTAAGTCTTACCGCTGCGCAAATATCCTTCGATTTTGGGAATCCATTTGCGATTCCGATTTGTCAAGAGCCGATCAGCAAGTGACGGAAAATCGCGGAAACCATCCATGAAAATACGGGTATCGGTGTCGGCGTCTCCGCGCCGCCAGGCATCGGCCAAGGCATCCCCGGCACTGCCGCTGCCGCGTTGCGCCGGGATGAACATGATCAGCAACATCGCTTCACTTTGCCGATCACTTAGGCCGAGGAAGATGTCAGCATGTTCGCGAGCGGACTCCAAGCCCAATACTGGTTTGGCATTGGCATGCGCGCGCCGCATTAGGAATTCTTCCACGCCAAGCGTCTCTGACATCCCGTGCAACGCAGGTGCTTGCAGCATTAAGGAAAGAAACCAGGGGCGATAACGTGCAAACTTGTTTTCCGGGACTTCCATCAGCTTAAACAGGCGACGCAAATAATCGTAAGTTCGCGGATCAACGTGATTTTTCAGGCTATCGCCCTTCGGATATTCGCCAGCCTTGAGTAAGCCCTTGCTCGATTCGACTAAGGCCTTGGGATCTACCTCGCAAACGAGCCGTTCGGAGGCGTCGAAAGCACGATTGTAAGCTGACGGCAAAGGATAATCGGTGCTTTGCAGCGCATGAATGGAACCAGCAAGGAAAAGAACATTTCCAGCCGCGCTGGTAACCTTCCAAACGCAAGCGGCTCTGCTATAGCTCGTGACCGAAAGCAGGACCGCCGCAATAATTAATCGCCAGCAGAGAGAGGGCATTAACTACTCTTCTAGCAGCCCTTTAAATGGCGGACAAGTTGCAAACACATTTCTACTTGGAACTCACCCGATAATTTGATAAAAGGGGAGGATGACGCTGTTTGCTTCGGTCTGGCGGAACATTACCGCGGTGCTTTCATTTGCACTGATCGCGACAACAGCTTCCTTGGCACAGGATGCCTCGATTGATCGCCTTTTGAATAAGTTGCCGCCGCCAGAAAAACTGGTCAAGCCACCAGTGAAACAGGCCGTCGAACAGCCCGATCCAGCGCTAAAAGATCCCCTGGGACGCCAGATTGTCATTGCGATCTATACGGAAAATCTTCCACAGGCCCTCTACCTGAATCGAAAGCTAACGGAACGATATCCTCGGAGTCTCGGCGCACAGTATCTGCGCGGAGTGCTGGCGTGGGCCACGCGTCAATATGGCGAAGCATCTTCCTCCTTTCGGGCCGCGACGAACATTCAACCGCGATGTGCGCCCGCGCACTTCGGTTTGGCCGCGGTAGAAGGCGCCCAAGGCCATTTCGCGGCCGCAATTCCACATCTCCAACGGGTTGTTGAGCTCGAACCGAAATTCTACCTGCCTTATTTTGCCCTGAGCGACTGTGCCTGGCATCTTGGTCGCAAAGAACAAAGTGTTCAATACGCGAAAAGGGCGACGGCACTTGCGCCGTCTGTCGTGGATAACTGGATCGAGCTGGCGCGCGCGGAGAAATCGCTCCGGCACACCGAAGCATCTCTGGACGCTATCGTGAAGGCGGCCGAAGTATCGCCCGATAGCGCTTCCATGCTAGCGGTGGTGGGCTATAGCTACATCAACCTGAATCGTGTCCAGCAAGCAATTCCACCCTTGCAGCGTGCCGCGCGCCTGGCGCCGCGAGATTATCTGGTGCAATCGCAGTTGGGCTATTGTTTGATGACAACGGGACAGGTTGATTCTGGAATATCCTATCTCCGAAAAGGGGCAAGTTTGGCGCCGAAGTATGGGCCAGTATGGGAACACCTTGGATTAGCCTATCAAAAGAAAGGGAACCATCGCGACGCGGTGAAAGCCTTTGAAAGATCTACACAGCTCACACCGAACCGCCGTTTGCCCTGGCAACATCTAGCTGAGGAATACCGCGCGGTTGGGCGTCTGCAAGACGCGGAGCGCGCCGCCGCCCGCGCACAATCACTTCCCGCAGCCAAATCAAATTCAGGAGCAAAAAAGGTGTGAGTGAAGGCGTCTGACCCAGACACCCTACAATTGTCAAACGACTGTCGAACCCATTCTACTTTTACGCGCATTCGCTTGGCTTAATTGTTGCTCGAAAGAAAGCAACGCCGCACGATTGACAAGAGGCAGTACCCTCTCTAAGGTGCGCGACTCTCGAATTTTATGCGTCCTATTTGGAAAGGCAGCATCAGTTTCGGGTTAGTCTACATCCCGATAGCCGTTTACCCCGCCACTCGCGAGGAAAAACTAAGTTTTCGCCAGCTGCGCGCGACTGACCTTAGCCCAATCCGGTACAAGAAAGTGGCCGAAGCCGATCTGAAAGAAGTCTCCGCCGATCAGATCGTCAAAGGCTTCGAATACGAGCGCGGGCGCTACATCGTTTTGAAAGACGAAGATTTTGAAAAAGTACGGATTGAATCCACCCATTCCATTGATATCACCGACTTTGTGGATTTGGAGCAGGTCGATCCGAAATTCTTTTATAAGCCTTATTTTTTGGAGCCGCAAAAGGGTGGCGAGAAGGCTTACGCTTTGCTGCACAAGGCCCTGAGCGGTACCGGCAAGATCGGCGTGGCCAAGGTCGTTATCAGTAATCGGGAGTACCTGGCCGCAGTCAAGCCGGATGGACTTTTCCTCATTCTCGAGCTTATGCATTTCGCCAGCGAAGTGCTCACGCCGGAGGAATTGAACCGTCCCAAGACCGAGTTGAATGACAAGGAACTGAAAATGGCGCACGCCCTTATTGAAAGCATGTCCAGCGCGTGGGAGCCGCAGAAATATCGCGACGAATATCGGGATGCGGTCATGGAGCTGATCGAGCAAAAAGCTAACAAGAAAGAGATCGCGCCCAAGGTCGAGGTAAAGGCTCGGGCTACCAATGTGGTCGACCTGGTCAAGGTTTTGCAGGAAAGCCTGACCCGAAATCAGTCTCTGAAGGTAAAACGCAGTTCCAGCCGCGACGGCCGCCGCTCGTCGGCTCCGCTGGTCAAGCAAAAGCGCCGCGCCGCCGCCTGATTTTTCTTCTGTAGCGGCGGTCTATGACCGCCGGTCGCCCGTTAACATCTCGTTCCCAAACTCTTTTTGGGAACGAAGAAATCCGCGGCAAAATCTATTTTCGGCGGTCATCGACCGCCGCTACACCAACTGCATCATCTGGCTCGCTAACTTCGGCCCAATCCCGGCTTCTTCGTGCTTGAAGTAAACAAAAACATCCGACCACTTGCCGACCTGTCCTCTGATTACATCTGCCCAGCCCTTCACATCGTCCGATTGGTAATCTTCACGTCGTAAACGCAGGTAACCCCAATTGGCGGTCACGACCTTCGGCGTTTCCAGCTTTTCGGTGTCGGCGATGCACAAACAAACATTTCGCTTTCGCAGCAGGGCGAATATTTCCTCATCCAGCCATGATTCATGGCGAAACTCGAAAGCTGCCCGCATGCTTGCCGGTAACGATTCTGCGAAATGCTCGAGCAAAACAGTGTCCTTCTTCAGATTTGGTGGAAGCTGAAATAAGACCGGGCCAAGACGCGAACCCAGCCCGCTTACTACGTCGTAAAAGTAATCAACCGTGTCGCCGCAATCGCGGAGCCTTGCGAAATGCGTGATTTTTTGCGGCGCCTTTAAGGTAAATCGAAACATTTCCGGGGTAAGCTGGCACCAGTTGTCGATCGTTTTAGGTGCCGGAATCCGGTGGAAGGTGTAATTGACCTCGGTAGTATTGAATCGTTCGGCGTAAAACGGAAGCATCTTCGCCGCCGGCAAATTCTGCGGGTAAAAGCTTCCCTTCCATTCCGCGTACTGGAATTCGGAAGTGCCAATCCACTTGTTCACTAGCTACGCACTCCTTTGGTCACCCGGACAAGCTCGGCGACGACTTGTTCGATCCGTTTCGCAACCTTGGTATCGGTGAGCTTGTCGCCGTCAAAAGAATCACCGGTTGCATAAACGAATCGCGGGATGATGAGGCAGCGGAAATCGAGCATCAGACTATTGGCAAAGCTCATGACTGACATGTAACTGCCCATCCCGCCAGCCGCGCAAAGAAAACCGACTACTTTGTCTTCCCAGGCACTTCCGGTTAGCTCGACCATGTTCTTGGCCGCAGCGGCCACATCGTAGTTGTAAACCGGCGTAGCGACAATGATCCCATCGGCTTTTTCGACCGCGGCAGTTAAATTTTGGGCAGCGGGATGATTGTAGCAGACGTCAGCGTCGCACAAGGGAAGATCGAGCTTGCTAATATCGAGCCATTCGCAATTCAGCTTTACGTTTTTTAGCCAATCAAAGGCGATTTGTGCCATCCGTCGGCTGTTGCTATCGGGATTTCCACTCGTGCTGAGAACGAGGTAGTTCGGCATACTTCCAGCAGTTTAGCTGAAATCCGCGACACGCAAACCAACCGGAATCGTTCTCAGCATAACGCGCGACTTATCCCTGGCACGCCTCGAGGCTAGCGCTAAAGCTTCAAGGTATCGCCAGTGGTATGCTGCCAGGCGAGAATGTCGCGTGTCGCTTGCTCGATGATCCCTCGATAATCAGGCTGGTAATAGAGGTTATGCGCTTCGATCGGATCAGTCTTCAAGTTATAGAGTTCATTCAAGTCGTGATCTCTCAGGCAGAGTTTCCACCCTTCCGGCGAGATTACAGCGCGGGTAGATTCATTCATGGCGCGTTTAATCCTTCGGCGGGGCGCGAGCTTTGTCCTTTTCATTACCTTGACCCGATTGGGGGACCATTCCACAAAAATGTTTTCTGGTGGCATCGTTTCGCCGTGCAGTAATGGAAGCAGGCTTTTGCCGGCGCATTGATCTGGTTTGGATTGACCTAGGAGATCGAGCAGAGTCGGAAGGAAATCGACATGACTCACCGATTGAATAATTCTCAGGCCCTGGCGTTGGCTGGGCAATCGAACAAGATAAGGAACGCGCACCGCTTCTTCGAACATGACCTCCTTTCCAAAAAGATGATGCGCCCCAAGCATATCTCCGTGATCGCTGGTGTGGACAACAATGGTTTCATGCAGTAATTCAGCCTGTTCGAGACACGACAAAATTCCACCGATGCTTTGATCAACCATGGTTACCAGGCCAAGATACCGTTGTTTCATCGCGCGATACTCGTCTGGAGTAACTCCGAAGAAGTAGAGATCAGGCAATCGCTTCCGGTCCAGGATTGCCTCGGCCTGCTGCCATTCCCGCATTAGCTTGTAGCGCAGTGGAATATTGTCATTTACCGGCGCGACCGCGGTTGCATCAAGTTCCACATCTTCGAGCGCGTGCTCGAGGTTTAGAGGGCCGTTGTAGGGCGAATGAGGTTCAACAAACGAAATGAAGAGAACAAACGGATCGCGGCGATGCTTCTCGATAAACTCGCAGGCATGCTCTTCCAGAAATCTGGGCTTCGAAATGTCGAGCGGCAGTTGGCTAACCAGACGTTCGGAAAAAGATCCGTCCGGCTTGTCGGGCGTGTAGCCTCGCAAACCCAGGAACCGGCTGTAATCACTGACGCCTTCTGTCGAAAGCCAATCGCGAAATCCACGCTGTCGCTTCGCTTCATCCCCTAACTGCCACTTTCCCATGTAGGCGGGACAGTAACTGTCGTCGCCAATTAGCTCGGCAAAGGTTCGAAATCGGGGATCGAGTGAGATACCGTTCTTGGTGCAGCCGGTTAGATGCGGCCACATTCCAGTTAGTAGTGACGCTCGCGAAGGCACGCATAGAGGTTGAGTAACATAAGCGCGCTCAAAAATAACCGATCCTGAAGCAAGTTTGCACAGGTTCGGCGTATGAACTCTTTCGCTCCCGTTGCAGACAATGGTATCGGCGCGCTGCTGGTCCGTCAGGAACACGATGAGATTGGGCTTGGGCATCGATTTAGTTAGTCGGCAACATCAAGAGGTGGAGTGCTCTGAGCCGTCTCATAAATAGAGTGATGAAAATGTGGCATCATCGCAGCATCTTTAAGTCTCCTCAAGACAGAGTCCATTCCCAAACAGGGTTTGGGTAACCTGTCCGCCTCCCCACTGATCGTCGCGTTCAATCCGGCAATAGAGCTGTGAGATAACCCGGTAGTGCGTCCGCTCTTTTTCACCGCCTGTCCGATTGCGGCGCCCACGGTATTTCTTGAAATCGTGCCAATCTCCAGGATCGAGCCATTGCTCGCGACTTGCCTGGCTACCACTTTTCCGATCGAACAATCAACGCTACTATTGGGTAGCGAACTCTTTTTCACGAGAGTCGCTACTGTTTGTGCGCCGTTGACGTTACAGTTAACATCGATTAGCCCGGGCTGAATGATTGGATCGCCGGTAGTGGCAACGATGTTGTTGCCGCCGGGAACGATATCCGATTCAAAAACGTGATAGTTACTCAGGATATACTGGGTGCTGCCGATTTGAACCAGCGATCCGAGGGTCCCGCCGCAGCAAAAACCGTTCGCCAGATCCTTGCTCCAACCTCCCGAAGTTCCAAGCTGAATCGGGGGGCGTTTGCACCGCGGTATGACTAGAACCGCCGTGCGGATTGCCGCGACGCCGGCACATCAGCATGTGGAGATCTGTTGTATTCTTCTAACGCTTTCGGCATTTCCGCTTCCAGTTGCTGAATGCGGGTGCCGTGCGACGGATGATTGGAAAGGAACTCGGGTGGTTGAGCACCTCCGACATTTTCCATTCGCTGCCAAAAGCGGATACTCTCCCGGGGATCGTAACCAGCTCGTGCCATATAAAGCAATCCAATCGCATCGGCTTCTGACTCATGTTTGCGGCTAAATGGCATGAGCACGCCGAACTGAGTACCCGCGCCGAGCGCCCCCATTACCGCGCGTTGCTTGTCGTAATCCATATCCGAGAGCGAAATGGCTACACCAGTCAATGCAGTTTGAGCGAGATTCTGTTCTAAGACGCGCTGCGAACCATGTCGCGATGTGGCATGCGCCATCTCGTGACCAAGAACGGTTGCAAGAGCAGATTCATTTTGCGTGATAGGTAAAATGCCCGTGTAAACTACGATCTTACCGCCTGGCAAACAGAATGCGTTTACCTGCGAAGACCGAATCAACGAGACCTGCCAGTCGAAATCCGCACCTGCTTTGCCTGTGGCCCTAGCTACCCGCGACGCTACCCGCTTGATCATGTCGAGCTCGGGTCCGGAATCGATGCTCTCCGACTGTGCCAGGACTTGCTGATAACTTTGAAGTCCAAGCAACGCTTCCTCGCGAGTGGACATGGCGACGTGACTCTTTCGGCCTGTCTCCGGATTGACGAATTTCTGCGAGGAAAAATATTGATAAGCGAAAAACAATCCCGCCAACAACAGCGGAAGCCATTTGATATGCCGCCGTTCCATCTTGGAGGTACGTTAGATGAACAGGTGAAACCGCGCGATACTATTTGTTTTCGTGCAGTGCGCGCTGGCGGAGATGCCGACTGCCCCGCGAGCTGGCCATCGGGGGTTGTCTCGTCTGCGAGTTAATATTTAGATGTCGCATATGCAGCACACAAATGTTAACTCCGTAGTAGCACAGCCATCTTGGCTGTGGGGCGAACCCCGAAGGCTTTCGGGGTTGATTGTAGCATTATGGCGAACCAGGCAAGATGCTGGCCGCACCACGCGGATTGCCTTGGAGCTTGGGATTGACGTTTCGGGATTTTTTGCTGCCGCCGGGTGTCATGTCGAGCGGAGTCGAGACATCTCTAATCATTCCCAAAAAGAGAAAACAGCTAGAGATTTCGCTACCAGCTAGTATAACCTCCGGTCCGTGGTCGGTACCCCTGTGAGTTCGATTAAGGGCGCTTCGGTGCCTCCGCTTTCAATTCCACTGCCCAGTTGCCGGCAAAATCCGACGGCATATAAACATCAGCCGAGTAGGGTTGGAATCCTTTGGCCGTGATCTCCAGCTTGAATCTGCCAAGGCTTGTGTGCGAAAACTCAAAGAATCCGTACTCGTCGGTCTCCGTTGAGTAGGCGGGACCAGAGCCCGGCGGATCATGTTGTAGCACTACTTTGGCTCTGGGTTGTTTGTCTATGTATGCGACATTCTCGAAAGCGACCCACCCATGCAAGCTGGCAGCACCGGATTGGGCCAGACCGGCGCTTGATCCGAGCAAAATTACCGCCGTCAGGGACGCATTGAGCGCGATCGCTTTGATGTGTCGATCTATCATTGCCGTCTTACAAAATCTTGGAAAAAGCGAAACCGCAGCACCACGTCCTGTAGCCGTGTTCGCTGGCCGCGGCTCTTCGTCCGCGACGCTACGCATCACCGGTAGGAACGATGGCGGCGGTTTCCACCATCAGAATGACTGCTCGATCAGGGGCGCGGGTGCGATGCTTGACGCTTTTGGGAACGACAAATCCCTGGTGTGGCTGCAGATCAACCGAGCGATCTTCGAGATCGATGACAAAGTGCCCCTCCAAGACAAAGAAGAAGTCGTCGTCGTTGTCATGTTTGTGCCAGTGGTACTCGCCTTGCACGACGCCTAGGCGAACAACGGAGTCGTTCACCTGGCAGAGCGTTTGGTTATACCACTTATCGGTGCAGGCTTTGACCAGGGCCGGAACGTCCACCAAGCGGAGCGCTGGAAACTTAATATCGAGATGAGTAGCGTAAGGATAATCTTGTTGTTCGCTCATGGGCTGGATGATGACTTAATCAAGGTTCAAGAAATGCACAAAACCTTCGCGTCTCCGTCAGATTGTGTCGCAACGATTCGATGATGTGAGGCGGCGTGGGCACAACCATCTAACGAAACGGAGCTGAGCCGCCGTTGACAGAAGCGCGGCCGGCCTCGCCGTGATGTGTTGAAATCGTCGTGATTAAACTTTTCTCGCCGGTCGGTGGTTGGCTCGAGCGATTAGTTAGATGACCCGCTTGCCACGAAGGGAAGATAACGAATCGACTAAATGCCAACAGCAGAAGCGCAACAGCCAAGGATGACGCCCTAAAGGTTGTACGCCAGCTTATGAGTCGGCTGGTAGAGTTGGATGTCATCCGCGCCTGGCACCATCATCATTATGACGCGACCGTATTCGCGTTGCTCGATGGAACCTTGGAACTGCGCTCCTTTCGCCCGAAGCTCGCCGACCGTGGCCTCGATGTCGTCGCACATCAGGGCGATTAAGTGGTGACGCGAGTAATCGTAGCTTTGACCCTCCCACTGGCTGTCCGTCGGGTGCACGCCCATCTCGCTCGGCCCGCATTTGAAAATGAGCCAGTCGTTATCGAAATCCTCTGCAACGTACTTCCAGCCGAGTACGTCTCGCAGAAACGCCCGGGTTGCCTTAGCATCGTCGGCGTAGATCAGCGTGTGAATCGCGGTAATCATATCGTCATCTGGTACACTGACACGTTGCCGATAGTTTTCGGACTATCGCCAGTCAAGGTTACACTGAGCGGCGAAAAAGAGCGAATTCTTAAAAGCGTTACCTCATAGTACTTAAATCAGACCTTGACAAGCCCAAACGCTTCGCGAATATGTGAGTTCGTCGGCATCCTGTGTGTGCGCGCTATCATCTAACGAGAACAAGCTCAGCCGCGGCTAGCGAGAGCACGCCTGGCAATCTCCGACAGTATTTTAATCATGATAGCGGGAGGAAACAAGCCGGCTAGGCGTCGGCTGGAGTGACTAGTTAGGTCTTTTAATGTGGTGGAACAAGAACCATCTTCATGATCAGAACGACGCTCAAGATAGCAACACCTCCTCCGAGTGCGCAATAGACGGCGCGCAAAATGACAAAGGCCGCGTACCGAGGGCTGAACTCGAATGGTGGCCAGAGCGGTTCTGGGCTGCGACGGCCGGTTATCGCCTCGATAACGAAACGCCACAACCAAGCGAAGGTGCAAACGTAAGCGAGCGAGGACAGCCCGATGACGTTTAGTGTGAACATAGACCTAACGAGACGAAGCTGAGCCACCGCTGGCGGCGGTGAGCTTTGCTTTCATTTCATCCTTCATAATTTCTCCTTCATCTTTTCAGTACGGCGGCCAGCCGTTGGCCCCAGCGATTGGTTAGATGACGGCGTGTTAACCGACGCGTGCGCGCTCATAAGCGACCCAAACCAAGATGAGATAACCCATGAGCTTAATCGCAGCAATGCCCCAATGCTCTGCGGCTCGACGCAAGGATAGAAAGAGCGAAACTGCGAACAGCGACCCTCCAATGATCAAAGCAGGAGTCGCCCGATGAGGATCATGGGAATCCGATGTGGCCGGCGGGATGATGAAAGCGAGCGCGGCGAGAAAGCAAATCAACTCCGCGATTCGGAGCGAGGCGGCTTTCATCTAACGAGACACAAGCTCAGCCACGGTTCAGGCGAACGCAAGTGGCAGCTTCCATCGGCACACTAGCTACGCTGGACATAAAAACAACAACGCCGTCTGAGCCGTTGGCTGCGCCTGGTTAGGCGTTTTCATCTCTGCTCCGGCGAAAAGCACGCCGACTCGGATCGAGCTTTACCCACGGGAGTTTGTCTTCTGTCCATATCGCGACCTCCGGGGGAAAGGTCTTAGGATCATCGAGCGACGCTACTGTCACGTCAATCCATTCAGAACTGACTTCGTCCTGGATAAACAGAGGCGTACCACAACAAGAGGCGAACGAGCGTAATCGGTCTGCATATGAGACTCTACGCAGTTCACCGCTCAGAACCTCTATCGCTTTGCTGGGAACGCTACACCAAGTCACATACGGAGCAGCACTCGCCCGCCGGCAATCTTCGCAATGGCAGTCACTCCCCTGCTTTGGCCTAACGTGTAGACGATAGCGGACGCCTCCGCATAAACACCCGCCCTCGATTGCGCTTGCCATACGCCTAACGTTAAAGCTGAGCCACCGGAGCAGATGGCGCGGCTGATGCGGAAGCATCAGACGTGACAGCTGTGGAGGTTGGCTCTGGCGCCTGGTTAGGTATTTTGATTATTGGATTTGGCCATCTAAACGGAAAATATATTCCTCCGTTTCTTCACCTCTTCCTTGGGCAAAATCCTTGTTTTCATCGATAATTTTGAAATCGCATTTCTGTAACACCCTGATCGATCTAATGTTGTCTTTCGCAGCTCTTGCGAAAAGTGG
>QHRJ01000163.1 GCA_003220075.1 Verrucomicrobiota bacterium | reverse complement strand
CGGCGACATCATTGGCGATTTCACCATGCACGGCGTCACCAAGCCGATGACTTTGCATGTGAAATTGACCACACCGGCGAGCAGCGAGTCCCTTCCAGAACGCACTCGCTGGATCGTCACCACGGATCCGATCAACCGCAAAGATTTCGGGCTGATGTTCAGCAGCGCTACGGAATCCATCTCCGGCATCAGCAGCAACGTCACGCCGACAATCGAGATTGAGGCCGTGCGCGCAAAGTGATGCACGCTTTCATTTCGCCAAAGTGCGACGCCCGATAAATAGCCTTAGGAAAAGAAAAACCGGAACACAGACTTGGAAGCCTGTGTGGCGTACAGGCGAGGACGCCTGTATTCCTGCCGCTCAACCTTTCATCCCGGTTAACGTGACGCCTTGGAGGAAATAGCGTTGGGCGAAGAAGAAGATTGCAATTACCGGCAGCATCATGAGGAGCGAGCCGGCCATTAACATGCCGATGCCGGCGCTGGTACCGGGCTGGAGCGATTGAATTTGGAAGGCGTAAAGACCGAAGGAGAGAGGATAGAGCCGTTGATCGCTTAGATAGATGAGAGGTCCCATGAAATCGTTCCAAGTCGCAAGAAAAGTGAAGATAGCGATGACAACGAGGGTTGGACGTACCAGGGGCAGCATAATATGCCAGTAGATGCGGAGAAAACCGCAGCCGTCGAGACGCGCGGCATCTTCCAGGTCGCGGGGAATGCCCTTGAGAAACTGGCGCAGGAGAAAAATGCTGAAGGCGGAGCCAAAGAAACTCATTACCCAAAGCGGCTTAAGGGTGTTGTACCAGCCAAGTTTTTGCATGATCAGGAACTGCGGAATCATTGTTACTTGCGCCGGAATCATCATTGTGCCGAGCAAGGCGGCAAAGCAGATACTGCGGCCAGGCCATTGCAGACGGGCGAAAGCATAAGCGGCGACCGAACAACTAAAGAGCGTGCCAATGAGGTTTAATATAACGAGAAATAGACCGGTACCGACATAACGCCAAAATGGAGCGTAATTCTCACTTCGTTCGGTCCACGAACCGCCGATCCACCGGCATCCTTTAGTAGCGTCCAGGTTTTGATTTTGGTAAGCGCGTCGTCTGCGCTCCGTTCCTGCCAGGTTGCAATCTGCCAGCTGTGATCGGCGAGATAAACCGCGCGCTCACTGACGAAGCGATGGCCGAGTTTCTCCACCGTCACTCGCAATGCGTGCCAAGTGTCATCGGGCTGGAAATAGAATTGCAGGCGGCGTAAACGCTCGATTGGAAAACTGGTAGCGAAAGTTTGTGACAACATAACCTTGTTGGCAGAAGCAAAATCGTAGGATAATTCGGCGCCGCCGGCTTTCTGGGAAAGCGTTCCTGGCCCGGCAACACTCCATTTAGTTGCTGCATCTGATGCCGAAACGAGTTGATCTTCCTGCAACTCCGTGGAACGAGCACGCAGTTGTCCGATGGTAAAGACACGTCGCAATTCTCCAACTACGCTATCGATTAAATCCGGAGTGATCGCGTCGGTTATCGTGGCGCGCAATTGCTCGCTCGAGTCGCTCCACTTTTCGTATGGAATCGATATCAGCAAACGCTGATAAATTCCGCGAGCCGTTTCCTTGCGTGCGAATTCAGCATCGATATTCGACGGCCAAATATGCCCGCGCAGTTGCTCTTCCAGGATCGCAATGGCTTCGTCCCGGTGCCGTCCGTCCGCTTGAGAAAACATGCGATCGTCGAGGTAAGGGGATCTGCTTCGCGGAATGGGCCGTTCTGGTAAGACACCTGAGCGATTGGAGAGAACTTCGCGCTCCAGCTTAATCGATGTCCCGATCATCCAAATGAAGGGCCAGGCGAAGATGACCGCGCCCATCGCGAGCGTGAAATAGATGAGGACGCGGCGCATCATATTGCTGGCATAATAGAGCAGTGGCGGAAAGCAGTGGCGGAAGAGATCGTTTGTTTCATTACTCAACTACGCTAACACTTCCATGTGCTTACTCTTCATAGTGCACCCAGCGCTTTGAGAGTTTGAGTTGCGCCAGCGTTAAGAGGAAGACGGCGAGAAAAAGGAACCAACCAAGCGCGCTGGCATAGCCCATCTGTAGAAAACGGAACGCGTTGTTAAAAAGATAGTAGGCGTAAAAGAGAGTGGAATCGATCGGGCCGCCTTGTGTCATGATGAATGACTGAGTGAAGATTTGCAGGGTCGCGATCAAGCCCATGATGAGATTGAACAAAATGTAGGGAGTGAGTAACGGCAGGGTGATGGTGCGAAAGCGTTGCCAGGCATTCGCGCCATCGAGTGCGGCTGCTTCATAGTAGCTCGCACTAATTCCTCTCAATCCTGCCAGCCAAATAATCATTCCGCCGCCGGCCGACCAAAGTCCCATCAAAATCAGTGCGATCTTGCTGGTGTGTTCGTCTTGTAACCAGTTAGGTCCGTGAACGCCGAAAGCAGCGAGGGCATTATTAAGCAGCCCGATCCGCGGATTGAAAATCCAAATCCACAAAATACTGGAAGCCACTATCGGTACGATCGACGGTAGATAAAAAAATGTACGCCAGACCGCCACCCCGCGCACTTCAAGATTGAGCAGAAGCGCAATGGCCAGACTGAGGGCCATACCGAACGGAATACCGATAACCATGTAGGCGGTATTACCAATCACCTTCCAAAAGAGCGGGTCGCGACTAAACATCCAGCGGTAGTTTACCAGTCCGACGAAGCGCGCCGGATTAAGAATGTCGTAATCGCAAAAGCTGACGACGATAGCGAAAAGAATCGGGCCGCCGGTGAACAAAATGAAGCCAATGATCCATGGCGAAGCGCAGAGCCAACCGCCCGCCCATTGCGAGCGGAAGCAGCGGCTGCGGGTTCCTTCGATTAGGGGTTCGTGCTCCTGCTCGTGCTCGTAATTGTAATCGATTGGTTTCTTTCGATTAGGAGCACGATTACGAGCGCGAGCACGATAAATGCGCGTCTCCCAAAGATAAATTGCGATGGCGGCAACAGCTATTAACAAGAAGTAGACAACCAGAAAATACTTCCACGGCACAACCACTCCGCGCGACGGACTAAGTACCCGATCGAGCGCACTCTGGACGACTTGGGTGCTTTGATTGAGCGCCTCTTGGGCCGTCATTTTATGAAAGATCGCGTTCTCAGTCGCGCGCTTCTGTTCGTTAAAGAGTAATTGACCGACCGGCGTCACTGGCCGGAAAGGCGAAGTGCCGATCAGATCGTTTAACAGTTTAACGCCATCCCGAAGCTTGGTGGGAATAGCTGGATCGGACGCGATATATTTTTGGAAAGCCCATTCGTTGATGTGTCGGTTGGCGTTTTGAGTCGGCACGTAAATGCGGCCGATGCTTTGCAGCCGGAGCCGCTCGCTTTCGCCGATGATTTCACGTGCGCGCTGACTGCACATGAACCTGAGCAGTTCCCACGCACCTTCTCTTTGTCGTGCAGTGGAAGGGATGGCGTAACACCAGCCGCTGACCCAACTGTATCCGCGGTTCGCCTTGCCAGCGGCGTTGGCGGGCAATGGTGGAAGTGTGACTGCATAGTTCAAGTTTTGGCCGTATTGCGCCAACACTTCTGGAAAGGTCCAATAACCGTCGATCTTCATCGCAACTTTGCCTTGGACAAAGAGATCGAGTTCGCCGGGCGGCGCGCTGCGCTGACCGGATTGAGCCGTTCCCTCAAAGGCAAATTCCTTTTGTGCCCCGCCTAACGAATCATATACGCGGGTCATCCACTCAAGTGCCTGCACAATGAGCGGTGCGTTCAGGGTGCAGCGACGGCGCTCGTCGCTCAGGAACTGTCCGCCATTCATCCAGGCGTAGAGATAAAGCCAGGCGTTGCCGAAATTCGGTGCGAAGCCGAGCTGCGTAATGCGTCCGCGGGCGTCGTGTTCGGTCAATTTGACCGCCATTTGTTCGAGCTCTTCCCAGGTGCGCGGGGGCTGCGCTTCGCCGCTTGCATTGACAAAGCCGGCGCGCTTCAACAAATCCTTATTGTAAAAAAACGCGCGATCGTCCACTCGCTCCGGGATTCCGTAAATGCCGCGCTCATGTGTGGTCGGATTTTCATAAATGACTTCGTCCCAGCACGACTTGTAAAAATTCTCCAGCCGAATTGCGTCAGGCGCGGGATTGTTCGATTCGCGTGCGACAAACTCATCCAATTTGGTGAAAGCGCCGCGTGCCGCCCATTCGCTCACCGCGTAACGATCGAACAAGATCAAATCCGGCGGTCTTCCACCGGCGACGCTAACGAGAAATCGAGTTGGATCAGCGGTCGGATCGCGCGAAGCGGTCTGGCCTTTAATGATTTTGTAAATCGGGTGCGCTGGATTTTCTTCATGAGCAGCCTGGCTCTGGGCCTCAAACTCGCGCATCGCTTCCTCGACCGATGCAGCTTCCGGTCCGCTCTCGCCCAGATAAACGATTTCGACAATGCCGGGCTCGTTACGTTTGATTGCGCGTTCGGGATTCAGGAACCACAGCAGGGCGATGACAGCCAGCGCTACCAGAAGAAATTTCCACCCGCTCATCTTCAGCCAAAGAACAGTCATCCCGAGCGAAAGTCGAGGGATCCCGCGGCATTACCTTAAGCTTGCACAACGGGATCCCTCGACTCCGCTGCGCTTCGCTCGGGATGACGGGAAGAGAATGGCGCGAGGATACTGCGGTGGCACGTCTGTGGGGTGCGCAGCCGGCACTCCGAAACCTTTCGCGAGCGGAGTATCCAACGACGGCGCCTGATTCAATGAGGCAGCTGCCTCTACAGAAACTGATGCGGAATTCCTCGACCCATTCGACTATGCTCAGGGCGGGCTTTGCTCGGAATGAGAGGATTAGGTAAATGACATTTCATCCGCTGGGTGATTCCGCACTCATCGTTGATTTTGCTGATGAGTCTTCCGATCGCGAGCGATTATTGGCGCGCGCGCTCTCGGTAGTGGAGGCCCTCGAGGGGGCGAACATTCCGGGAGTAATTGATGTTACTTCCGCTTACGAATCGGTGGCGTTGTTTTTTGAACCGGGGCGGATTGAAGGAGATGTTGAAGAGAAGATTCGCGCGTTGGTTGCCCAGGCTGGTGTTCGCGGAGGCAGAAAAGCGCGAAGGATCGAAATTCCGGTTTGTTATGACGATGAGTTTGCGCTCGACCTCGCACGAGTCGCGAGTCAAACGTTCCTGACAGGCGACGCCATCATCGCATTGCATTCATCAAGCGAATACACCGTAGCCTGTGTCGGGTTCGTGCCTGGATTTCCTTTTCTCGCCGGGCTATCGGAAAAGTTGCGGGTGCCACGACTGGAAAGTCCGCGGACGAAAGTTCCGGCTGGTTCCGTCGCCATCGCGAATGCTCAAGCTGGCATTTATCCATTTGAATCGCCGGGAGGTTGGAATGTGATCGGTCGCACGCCGCTGCATTTGTTTGATGCGAACGCGCAATCGCCAGCGTTGTTGCAGCCGGGCGATCGAGTGCGTTTCCGGCGAATTACGCGGCAGGAATTCGAAACAAGTTTCAAAGAAAATTGGAAATGAAAAGCCCGTCATCTCGAGCGAAAACGCCACTCCGGCTCGGACCGAGGGATCCCGTCGCGAAACCTTTACGGCAACTTCCTCGGGATCCCTCGACTGCGCTCGGGATGACGACTGTTTTTCCATGATTGCGTCAGTTATTTCCGCCGGATTCCAAGACACGGTGCAGGATTGCGGCCGCGTTGGTTTCCGAAAATTCGGTCTGACGGCCGGCGGTGCGCTCGATTCCGTTTCCTTGCGCCTGGCGAACCTTGTCGTCGGCAATCCCGAATGCGTGGCTGGTCTGGAATGCACCAGCGGCCGCCTCCAGTTACAATTCGATTGTGAGCGTTTGATGTCCTGGGCGGGCGGTGAATTTGAAGTTCAAGTCGGTAAGGAACTGGTTCCGAGCCTGCATTGCGCGCGAGTGTCGGCGGAGGCGATTCTCGAGATTTCTCCTAAACGCGCCGGCCGTATCTGGCTAGCGATATCCGGCGGGATTGATGCTCAGGAAATTCTGGGCAGTCGATCGACCGACTTGCGCGCGCACTTCGGTGGATGGCAGGGTCGCGCCTTGCGCGACGGGGATGAACTTCCCCTTGGCTCCGAATCAAAACTTTGTCTGCGCATTCGTGCCGCACTTTTAGAACGCGTTTCCGATTGGAGCGCACCGCGGTTCGTCTCGGGCAGAAGATTCCTGCGCGTTATTCGCGGGAAGAATTGGGATGATGATATCGGAGCAAAATTGCTCACGCAAAAATTCCGCGTGGCGATGAATTCCGACCGCATGGGTTTGCGATTAGAAGGCAGTGAGATGGTATCGACTAACCCACCCGAGCTTGTTTCTGAAGCAGTTGCGCCCGGAACGATCCAACTTCCGCGTAGCGGCGCCGCGGTCGTGCTTCTTGGTGATTGCCAGACGATCGGGGGTTATCCGAAGATCGCGCACGTGATCACGGTCGATCTCGGCTACGCGGCACAATTGCAGCCGCTCGACGAAGTCCGGTTCGAATTGATGGAGTTAGAACAAGCGCGCGATCTTTTGCGGGAACGCGAACGCGACATCGCGCTTTTTCGCGCCGGCTTGGAGGCCCGTTTCGGATGAAAGTCGATTTAAATTCCGATCTCGGTGAAGGGGCGGGTCACGACGACGAAATTCTAAGCCTCGTTAGCTCTGCAAATATTGCGTGCGGATTTCATGCCGGAAATCCGGCCTCAATTTTCAATTCCATTCGTTCGGCAAAAGAGAAAGGCGTCGCAGTGGGGGCGCACCCAAGTCTCGACGATCGAAAAAATTTTGGGCGAAGCGAAATGCAATTAAGTGCAGCGGAGGCTTACGCGCTCGTAGCCTATCAGGTCGGGGCCTTTCACGCGCTCTGCACCGGGGCGGGAGTGGAGATGAACCATGTCAAGCCACACGGCGCCCTCTATAATATGGCGGTGCGCGATCGCGAATTATCCGACGCGATCGCGCACGGGGTTCTCGCCGTTGACACCCACGCAATTCTGTTCGCGCCCGCCGGGACCGAATTGTTTAGAGCGGCGCGAGAATTGCGACTGCAAACCGCGGCCGAAGTTTTTGCGGATCGTAATTACAACGCCGACGGTTCGCTGGTTTCGCGAACCAGGCCGGATGCGCTATTGCATGATCCAGCCACGGCCGCAGAGCGCGTCGTGCGAATGTTGACGGAAGGAAAGATTCGCGCCGTCGACGGCGGCGACGTTTCGGTTACGGCGGAGACTATTTGCCTGCATGGGGACAAGCCTGGCGCGGTTGAGTTTGCGCGGACGCTGCGAGCGCGTTTGGAACGGGAAGGAATTGTCATCGCTGCGCCGGAAAAGAACTAACGCCGTCATCCCGAGCGAAAGTCGAGGGATCCCGCAAAGTTACCTTACAGGCTTCGCAACGGGATCCCTCGACTTTCGCTCGGGATGACAGAGTAATGGGCGTCGGGGTGACCGTGTATTGGAGCCCGCGATGACCATGCACTCTCTTTTTCGCAATGAACCACACTGATCAATCTTCTTCGCTTGTTCGCGGTCTTGGTTTGCTCGACGCCACCATGATTGTGATCGGCTCGATGATTGGGTCGGGGATTTTCATAGTCTCGGTGGAATCGTCGCGATTAATCGGTGCTCCGGGCTGGCTGTTGCTGGCGTGGACGGTTGCCGGATTGCTGACGATTACCGGGGCGCTTTGCTGCGCCGAGCTGGCGACGATGATGCCGCGTGCAGGCGGCGTTTATGTTTTCTTGCGCGAAGCCTACGGACCAGCGCTTGGATTTTTATTTGGTTGGACCCTCTTTCTCGTTGTGCAAACCGGAACAATTGCAGCCGTTGCGATCGCATTTGCGAAATTTTTCGGCGTCTTCGCGCCAAGCGTTGCGGGCGATCATTATCTGATCGCGCCGATCGTCCTCTTGCCCGGGTATGCGATCAGTCTTTCGACCGAACAACTGGTCGCGATCTTATTGATTGCGCTCCTCACCTTTTCGAATACACGCGGACTTCGCGTCGGCAAGATTGTGCAGAACAGTTTTACGTTTACCAAAACCGTGGTACTCATCGGCGTCATCGTGATTGGGCTCGTTTTCGGATGGAAAGCGAATTGCGCGGCGCTGGCATCGCACTGGTGGGATGCATCGGCCAACGGCTGGAGCGCACAAGCGGCGCAACCAGGTTTCGCCATCATCGGCGGACTCGCGGTTGCCTTATTATTTGGCAAAGCAATGATCGGACCGCTGTTCGCGCAGACGGCGTGGACAAACGTCACCTTTATCGGCAGCGAAGTGCGCGAGCCGGGGCGGAATCTTTCGCGCGCGTTACTTTATGGTTGCGGGATTGTGGTCGTGCTCTACCTGCTCGCCAACGTCGCCTACATCGCGTCCCTGCCGCTGGCCGAAATTCAAAACGCGCCGCAGAATCGTGTCGCGGTCGTAATGATGCGCGCCATTTTCGGAACCCCCGGGGTGCTGGGGATGGCAGCGGCGATCATGATCTCGACCTTCGGTTGCAATAACGGGCTCATCCTCGCCGGCGCGCGGGTTTACTACGCCATGGCGCGCGACAATTTATTTTTTCATAAGGTGGGAACAACAAATCGCTTTCACGTGCCGGCGTTCGCGCTGGTGGTGCAAGCAATCTGGACAGGGTTGCTCACTCTGCCGCGGACAGTGACAACCAACGCACAAACCGGGACGCTCATGTTCGGCAATGTCTATACGCAATTGCTCGAATACATCGTCTCGGCGGATTTGATTTTTTACGTGCTTCTCGTCGCTGCGGTCATCGTCTTGCGCAAAAAAAATCCCACCGCGGTGCGTCCTTACCGTACCTGGGGTTATCCCATTGTTCCGATTATTTCCATTGCTTTGGCAGCGATCGTAATTCTCGACTTGGCTTATCTCGCTCCAAGCACATCAGGAATCGGAATTCTGATCGTCCTCACCGGGTTCCCTGTTTACTTTTTGTGGCGACGCAAACCGGGCTGACCATTCTGCCCGCAACGCAACCATTGGATTGACGCTAGATCGTCTCTCCATGGCCACCGACGAGAAACCGCCAACATGGGTTGCAATTTCCGATTTATTCCGTGCGCAATGCTTGCACTGGATCGAGCATCGCGGCCCGGCGTGCGGGAAAAATACAAGCAAACAGCGCAGCAAGTGCCAGGATCGACATTGTGGCCGCGAGTAACAATGGATTGTGGGCGGAAGTTTGATAAAGTTGGAAAGCGATCAAACGACCGAGCGCCAACGCCGCAGCCATTCCCACCACCAATCCGAAAACCACCGGCCGCATTCCCTGATTCACCACCAGCCGCAAGATGTCTTTCGTTTGCGCGCCGAGCGCCATTCGCACGCCGATTTCGCCTGTCCGTTGCTCCACCGTGTATGCCACCGCACCGTAAATCCCGACCGTCGCCAAAAGCAAGGCCGCGCCGGAAAAAATTCCCAGCAACCACATCATCAGCCGCGCCTGGCCGAGGGCTTGCGCGACAATCGCGTCCATCGATTGCGGAATCGCGATCGCCAACCCGGGATCGACCGTGCCGAGCGCCGACTGCACCACTTTAGTTACCGCATCCTCTCGCAGCGCGCTCCGCACCGCGATCACCGCGAACGGAAAATTCTCCTGCGCCCACGGGCGGTAGATTTCCACTTCATCCGGGTCCGCTATGCGCCGCATCCGCACGTCGCCCACCACACCAACGATCTCCACCGGCGTGCTCGCACTCGAGACCAGAAGCGTTTTGCCGATCGGATTCTCGTTGCCAAAAACTTTCCGCGCGCCAGCCCGGCTGATTAGCATCACGTTCTGATGATCGGCTACGTCGTGCTGATCGATATCGCGTCCCGCCAGGATGGGAATGCCGAAGGTCTTGAAATAACCCGGCGCAATATCGTGGCCCGCGGCGGCGGCCCGCTTATCCACCGGCAAAATTTCACCATCCGGGCGGGTGTAAAGCATGTTAGCGGCGGCGGCGGCGATTAACGGGATATCGCCACTGATCGTGGCGCTTTGGATCGTTGGAATCTGCTGCAACGCCGTCAGAGTTTTTTCCACGAAACGCTGGCGCGTGGCGGAATCGGGATAGGCCGCTTGCGGCAACGTCACCAGGCCAGTCCACATATTCTGGGGGCGGAACCCGATGTTCTGCTGGCTCAACTTCACGAAGCTGGTGATAAGCAACGCCGCGCCCGCCAGCAGCGTGACAGAGAGCGCGACTTGCGCACCGACCAAGATTTTGCGGAACCGGTGCTGCTGCATGCTGCCGCTCGTTCCGCGTCCGCCTTCTTTCAATCCTTCGACCAGATCAGCGCGGGAACTTTGCAGTGCCGGGTAGACGCCCATCGCCACACCCGTTAAGAGCGACAGAAGAATGGTGAACCCGAGCATGGAAAGCGAGAGGCTGATGCTAGTCTCGGGATCGAAGGGAAGAAAATTCGCCGCCATTTTGGGCACGAAGGGAACTAGTTGCCAGGCCAAGGCCACGCCGGCTACTGCAGCGAGAACGCTTACGAGCAAGCTTTCGAAAATGAAAAGTCGCAACACGCTCGCGCGGGACGCGCCCAACGCCATGCGCAGCGCAATTTCTCGCCGCCGGCCGCTAAAGCGTACGAGTAAGAGATTTGCCACATTGCTGCACGCAATCAGCAATACGAACGCAACTGCCGCGAGCAAAGTGGCAAAGGCCGGCCGCAGGTTTCCCGTCACGTCCTCAGGCAACGTCTTGAGCGTCATGACCGATGAACTGTCGATCTTGTCCGGATATTGGGCGTGATAACTTTGCTCGAGCGGCGGTAACGCGGCCCGCGCCTGTTCGATCGTCATCCCCGGTTTCAAGCGCCCGATCACGCGTAGGAAACCGCTGCCCCGCATGATTCGTTCGTAGGAAAGTCCGGGAACCACGAACGGTTTCGTCGTCCAGATCTCGGCATTCGGTCCGATCCAGGAAAACGGCAGGTTCGGCAACACGCCCACGATCGTGTGCGGCACGCCGTCGAGCGTAATGCTGCGGCCGATCACATTCGGGTCGCCGCCCATCCGTTTCTGCCAGAAATTTTCCGTCACCATCGCCACGTCGGCGGTCTCTTCTTCCTCCGGCAAAAAATTGCGGCCACGTATCGGTCGCACGCCGAGGACGTCGAAGTAGTTCGACGTCACCTTGCCGCCGAAAAGCTGCACCGCATCGCCCAGTCCGGTCAAAGTGAACGGGATGATATTTTCGCCCTCGAACCCGTCGAAAATTTTCTGGCTGGCGCGGAAATGTTGAAACCGCGGCACCGAGACCGCGAGCTCCAGGAGATTGCGCTCCCGCGCATTCGAATACATGTGGACCACGCGTTCTGGCGCCTTAAATGGAAGACCGCGCAAAAACAGATCGTTGATCAGGCTAAAGATCGCAGTGTTCAGTCCAATCCCGAGCGCGAGCGTGAGCAGCGCCAACAAAGTGAATCCGGGCGACTTGAATAATTGACGGACAGCGAAGCGGACATCGGTCATCATGAATAGTCTCCGGTTTTAATCATAACGAAGAGAACGGTTATTCGGTGCGAAGAGCCTGGATGGGATCGATCGATGTCGCCCGTCGTGCGGGAATTAAACAGGCAAGGAGCGCAGCAAAGGCTAGCCCGATTGCAGTCAGGCTAACTAGAACCGGATTGTGCGGAGAAATTTGGTAGAGTTGCGCCGCGAGCAAACGGCCAGTTGCGAAGACCGCAATTAGACCTACGCCAAGCCCGATCAACACGGGATTCATCCCTTGTTTCACGACGAGTTGCAAAACATCTTTGACTTGCGCACCAAGGGCCATGCGCACACCGATTTCGGCGGTTCGTTGTTCGACGGTATAGGCAACGGCGCCGTAAATCCCAACGATAGCGAGGAGCAAGGCGATGCCGGCAAATGCGCCGAGCAATCCCATGGTCAGGCGCCGCTGTCCCAGCGATTGGATCACGATGGCGTCGAGCGTGTTTGGTTGCAGAATCGGCATGTCTTTGTCGATCTTGTCGAGCGCGGCGCGAACAATGGTCTGAGTTGGTTCCGGTTTCATCGGCGTGCGCACCATCACGTTGAAAAACGAAGCGCTCCGCTGCGGCCACGGGCGGTAGAATTCGATATCGTTGGGCTTTGCCAGTTCGCGCGATCGAACATCACCGACGACGCCGACGACTTCGGCGGGAAGCCCATTGCCGTTATCGACTCCAAAGAGGATTTGCCGGCCAAGCGGATTTTCGTTTGGAAATAATTTCTTAGCGGTCGAATTACTCAAGATAACGACGAGCGGCCGATCGGCTCCGTCCCGTGCATTAAATTCGCGCCCGGCGAGCAACGGGACGCGCAACGTGTGGAAATATGCCGAAGAAATGCTGCGTGTTAAACCGAGTGGGCGCTGATTTACCGGTAATGGATTGCCATCCGCGCGCATGTACGGTGTTTGGGAATAATTGCCGCTCAACGGGACCGCGTCGGCAGCGGCCGCTGCTTCAACACCGGGCGACGCTTGCAGCTCGTCAACCAAACGTTGAACGAAATGACCGCGCGATGTGGAATCCGGATATCGCGCCGCGGGTAAGCCGATGCCGCCAGCCCAAACGTGATCCGACCGGAACCCGCTTTCCTGGTTACTAAGTCTAACGAAACTGGAGATTAGCATCGCCGCTGCAGCGAGTAACACCATTGAAAGAGCAACTTGCGCCGAGACGAGTTCGCGGCGGAATCGATGTTGCCCGCCACTGCCGCTAATGGCGCGGCCACATTCTTTCAACCCATCGACCAGGTCAGCGCGAGAACTTTGCCACGCGGGATAAACTCCCATGGCGAATCCAGTGAACAAGGAAAGGGCAAGCGTGAAAAAAAGGACTGGCCAATGAAGCGTGACCGCGGTTTCAAGTGGAACGTTGTCGCCCGCGACTTTCGGAACGACTGACACGATCCAAAGTGCGAGGGCCAGGCCGATCCCGCCGGCAGCCATGCTGATGATGGTACTTTCGAACACGAACAGTCGGACGACGTTGCGTCGTTCGGCTCCCAAAGCCATTCTCAACGCGATTTCACGCCGGCGTCCGTTGAACCGAACGAGCAAAAGGTTTGCGACGTTGCTGCAGGCGATAAGCAGGACTGCACCGACCGCAACGAGCAAGGTAACAAACGCGGGTCGTAGATCACCCGTTACGTCTTCATCAGCGCTAATCACCGTCGACGTCCAGGTACAGTCCGCAGTTTCCGGATGTTGTGTGCGATAGCTTTGCTCGAGAGAAGGCATCGCGGCCTGCACCTGCTGAATGGTTACTCCAGGTTTCAGTTGTCCGATGCAGCGCATAAAACTGAAACCGCGCATCAGTCTATCCTTTGTTGTGTTCGGATTATCGAATGGCGTGGCGATAAAGACTTCGGAGTCACGACCGAACCACGAGATTGGAAGGTTGGGCAAAACTCCAACAATCGTGGTGGCGACGCCGTTCAATGCAATGCTGCGGCCGAGTACGCCCGAATCTGAATTGAGGCGGTTGCGCCAGAAATTTTTCGTGACTAAGGCGACGTTGTCCCGCATTTCCTCCTGCTGAAGAAAGTTGCGGCCGGCAATCGGATGAATGCCTAACAAGTCGAAGTAGTTGGCGGTGACATTTGCGCCGAGGACCTGTACCGGCTCACCGAGTCCGGTCAGGATGTAACCATTTCCCCAATCGGCGGCGAAGCTGGAAAAAACATTTTGGCCGTCGCGATAATGCCAAAACTTCGGAACCGAGAACGGCAGTTGCCTCAGGTCGCGCTCTTTTGCTTCACCGTAAATCCGCACGATGCGAGACGGTTCCTGGAATGGCAGACCGCGCAGAAAGAGATCATGGATTAGGCTAAAAATTGCAGTGTTTACACCAATCCCGAGAGCAAGCGTGAGGACGGAAAGTAAAGTGAAGCCCGGAGATTTTCGTAGTTGGCGAAGCGCAAAACGGAAATCGGTGAGCACGATCAGTCTTTTGTTTACCAATTTTTATTCATAGCGAAGAGCAACGATCGGATCGACCTGGGTGGCGCGGCGTGCGGGAACGAAACAAGATGCCGCTGCGACGAGAGCGAGCATGCCTGCAACCCCGACATAAATGAACGGATCGAGCGTGTTGACCTTGAAGAGAATGTTCTGCAAAGCAGCGGCGGCGAGAACTCCGAGAAGCAGTGCGGCGCCACCTGCGCCCAGGACGAGCCCGATACCCAATTGCCAGGCGCCTTGCGTCATGACCATGCGAAAGATGCGAGCGGCATCCGCGCCCAGCGCCATACGGATGCCAAATTCCTGCGTCCGCTGAGTAACGGAAAAGCTCATCACGCCGTAAAGACCAACTGCCGAGAGCACGAATGCGACCGCTCCGAAAATGCTGAATAAGGTCGCGATAATGCGGTTGCCACCGAGAATTTCATCGTGCAAGCGCGCTGCCGTTCCGGCGAAATAAGTCGGTAAATTTGAATCGAGTTCGGCAACTGCCCTGCTCAGGGCCGAACCGAGGGTATCGGCTCGCTGTCCCGGACGCGGGCGAACAATGATTGTGCAAAATTGCGTGGCCGGCTCGGCGCCGAGTAGCGGCATGTAAAAGCCGGCGGTATCGGTCTGCTGGTCGAATGGACCCTGCATTTACCGTAATATTTTCGCGCGAAGCTCGTGTTAACGATCGCGACCGGTTGTTTGGTATCGGCGTCATCAAGGGTGAAGTCGCGGCCTTCCAAAATCCTTAAACCGAGCGTTGCAAAATAATTATCCGAGACTGACTCGAAGTTCCCCCTTGGCCGATCGCGTTCCGTCGTATAATTTTGACCGTCCACTTCATACTGACCCTGCCCGGCAAAGGTCATGCGAAAGCGATCGCTCATCGCGGCAGATTCGAATTGCGGATTGGCTCGCAATGCCCGCACCGCGCGAAGGAAAAATCCACGCCGGGCATCCTGCGTCGGGTAAGCGCCTTCCATCAGACCCATGCGCGCGGTATAAATGGCACTCTCGTCGTAGCCATAATTGAGCGTGACCTGATTTCGGATTGATTTGATTTGCAGCGTCGCCGCAATCAGAAGCGCGGCTGTCAACGCGATCTGCGCGACCACGAGCACACGAGTGATGATATTGAACGTGATTGCGACAGTGAAGACGAGAACAGGGCTGTCTATCCTATATTGAATCCAATAAGGTGGTGGAAACGGCAGCGAATTCGTCGCCCGAATGAGCATGTCGACCCCCCAATAGGCCAGCAGCACGCCCGCGACTGCGCCGAATGCCGCGACAACGAAACTTTCAGTCAGCATCTGGCGCACGATTCGCCAACGGGTGGCGCCAAGCGCACCACGAATCGCCAATTCCTTTGCCCGCAAGGCGGCGCGACCAAATTGCATATTCATCACGTTCACGCACGCGATCAGCAAAACGAGGATGACCGCAGCAAGCATTCCCCAAACTTGCTGGCGCAGCTGCGGGCCGGTCATCGCTTTCAGAAGCGGCTGCACGTTGGCGGATGTGAGAGTGCTGTTTGTTTTCGGATTATCCTGCGCCAAGCGACGCGCCAGCCCGACAAACTCCGCGTTCACCTGATCGACGCTGACGCCCGGCTTGAGCCGGCCCATGACCGCGGGGGCGGCGTTATTAGCACCGATTACGAGCTGACCGCGTGGTACCGGAGGAAACTCATTGTAAAGAGGAACCCAAAGTTCGTCGGAAAATGGAAATTTAAAATTCGGCGGCATTACGCCGATGATGGTCGCGGCCTTGCCATTAACCCGAACGCTTTGTCCGACAATGTTGGGGTCGCCATTGAAGTCCCGCTTCCAAATCTCGTGACTTAAAATGGCGACTTTTTCTGCGCCGGGCTTGTTGTCGTCAGCGGTGAAGTCGCGGCCCATGATCGGCGAAACGCCGATAATCTTAAAGAGATCCTCGGTGATGTAGGCGCCCGTGTAACGCTGCGGATTGTTTTTGTAGCTTACGTTGATTGTCGATCCGCTCAAATAACCAGCCATCTTCGCGAACGATTGCTGGCCCGCGCGCAAATCCTCGTAGTCCCGAGCCGTGGGGATGTTGCCAAAACCGAAATTATTATTTTGCGCACTGGCCTGGGGATCAATCAACCCCACGCTCATCAGCTGTTCTGGATGAGGAAACGAAAATCCACGCAATACGACGGCGTTGACGACTGTGAATTGAGTGGTCGCGCCACCGATGCCCAAGGCGAGCACGAGCATGGCCAGGAAACAGAACGATTTTTCCTTGAACAAAACACGAAGCCCCACTCGCACGTCCTGAAAAAATGATTCAAACATAGTTCGCTCTCCTTCTCGTCTTCATGCTTGCGGGACGCTTTGCACGACTGTTAGCAACTGCGTCGTCTCGAGCCAAGTGCACAGGCTGTGCCAGCAAATCAATTGCATGCATAAGAAGTTAATTTTGATCGAGTTGAAGCGGCGCGATCATGCTCGGCTGTGCAAATAGCTTTTCGGTTTTG
>QHRJ01000162.1 GCA_003220075.1 Verrucomicrobiota bacterium | reverse complement strand
GTGATGCGGATTAACAATCAGTTTCTCGATGTAAACGTCGCTGTTCCCAAAAGCCTTGTCTGCTTCCATCCGCGCGGCATGAAAGGCTGGGAGAAATGAAGCGTCGTTATGGGCTAGGCGCATGCCGCGTCCGCCCCCGCCCGCAACCGCTTTGATCATGACCGGGTAACCGACCTTCTTCGCGACTTTGAGCGCCTCGGTTTCTTCCGTGACCACGCCGTCGCTTCCCGGCGTGACCGGCACACCGGCTTTGCGCGCAAATTGGCGCGCCAAATTTTTGTCGCCCATCGCCCGCATCGCCCTCGCCGGCGGCCCGATGAAATGAATGTTACAGCTCTCGCATACTTCGGCGAAGTGGGCGTTCTCCGCCAGAAATCCGTAACCGGGATGAATCGCATCGACATCGCCCACTTCGGCGGCGCTCATGATGCGATCGATTTTCAGATAACTTTCCGAGCTCGGCGGTGCGCCAATGCAAATCGATTCATCCGCCAGTTGGACGTGGAGCGAATCGACATCCGCTTCCGAGTAGATCGCGAGGGTGCGAATGCCAAGTTCTCTGCAGGCACGAATGACGCGCAAAGCAATCTCGCCGCGGTTCGCGATTAAAACTTTCTCAAACATCTTATAAGGCAAGCGCGCCGCTTGCCTATCCCAACTCCAAGGCAGGCGACAGGCCTACCCTATAATAAACGCGCTGCATTACCGCACGCGATATAGTACCTGGCCGAATTGCACCGGCTTTCCATTTTCGGCGACGACCTCCGCGATCACGCCCTTTGTTTCCGCCTTGATTTCATTCATCACTTTCATCGCTTCGATAATGCAAACGACCGTTTCTTCGGTTACCTCCTTGCCGACATCGACGAAAGGGGGCGCGTCGGGTGAAGCCGCGCGATAAAATGTTCCCACCATCGGTGAAACGATATCACGCAAGTGCGATGTCTCGGCCAGCGCTGAAACGGGGTGCGCGGCGCTCGCGTTCGGCGGACCGTTTTGCACCGTCGGCGCGGTCTGCGCTGGCACCATCCAAGTTGGTTGCTCGCCGTTTCGCTTTTGTAATTTCAACCGGAACCGGTCCTTCTCCAGTTCGAAGACGGAAAGATCGTTCTTCCGCATCAAATCAATGATGGCTTTTATATCTTTGAGGTCCACGGCGTGCGGGATGACTAAGCCGTTTTAGGTAACGTACGTTCACCGAGCAGGTCAAGGCACGAAATATCCTCGGAAGTTAGGCTGCCAGCCTCTTTTCGTGCCACTCCTAATGGAGCTTGGTTGGTCGGGAACCGGATTTTGCGATAAACCTGTCGCGCCTAATGGCGCGCACGCATTCTACTTTTGGAGGGACACGCGCTGTCGTGTCCCAACTTTGGACGGGCGGAAGCCCGCCCCTCCGATTCGCAACTCCGACTGCTAACCGATATACTGCTCGCGTACTTTAATGAGCAGCATCGCAGTATGCAACACTCGCGCAAGCAAGCGTCGTGATTTCAAAATAATCGACGAGACCGACCATTATATAGTTATCGATAAACCGCCGCTGCTCCTGGTCCATCCCACCAAGCCGGATGGCGCGACAACGCTTTGGGCGGAATTGCGGCAGTTACTTGCATTTGAAATTGCCAGCGGCGGACAGGTTTCCATCGTCAATCGGTTGGATCGCGAAACGAGCGGCATCGTGCTCGTTGCGAAAACGACAGCAGCAGCGCGCGAATTCGGGCTACTGATGCAATCGCGTCACGTCACTAAGGAGTATCAGGCGATTGTGTGGGGCTGGCCGGCATGGGAAACCAAAAGCGTTGATGCACCAATCATCCGTCAGGGGGAAATCGCGATCTCCAGGATTTATTTGAAGCAAACGATTGATCCACGTGGCGCAGAAGCAGTGACGGACTTTCGCGTGGTAAAACGCTTTCAAAAACTAACGGCAAATGGTGAATCATTTTCGTTATTAAACGCGCAGCCTTTGACCGGGCGCACCCATCAGATTCGTGTGCATCTCGCTTCGCTCGGACATTCAATTGTCGGCGATAAAATCTACGGTCCGGACGAGAATCTTTATTTGCGATTCATCGAAACTGGTTGGACCGATCAATTAGCGCGCGAATTATTGCTCGAGCGCCACGCCTTGCACGCATCGCGCCTGCGCGTCGACGAGCGGCGCGACTGGTCGAGTCCGTTGCCAAAGGATTTGCGCGAGTGGCTGTAGCCGCGGTCGTTGGCCGCGGCTCTTTTCTGCGCGGGTGAGCGCACGCGCCCTCGCCTGCTCATTGTGGCGCCTTGCCACAATCTCCTTCTAGGCAAGAAAAGCGAATTGCCGCGGCCAGCGACCGCGGCTACAACGCACGGATTGCAAACGATATCGTCCTTTTTATCGTAAGCGGCTCAATGAAATCGCGGATGGGAATGATAATCATCGCATCGGCTTTCGCGAGTGTGCCTTTCGCATTCGGCGGGACTGATCGCAGCGCAACTTCCAGTATCGAAATTTCCGACCAACCACCGCGTTTCGATTTCGCCATCGAAAGCGCGTACTTGCTTAGCTTTGTTAATCCGCCGCACCGTTACGAGATCAACGCCGATTTTCTGACCGCGCGGGTGCGCTGCGGAAACTACCTTGACCGCGAAGGGCTCTTTCGCGGTTACAATCAGGTTTACTTCAGCCTTTTGGCCGAGCCGATCCTCCGTGGGATCGAGAACCATTACTTCGGGATAAACCTGGGGCCGCGCTACAACTTTGTCCGCCGCGGTAGCCGATTTGTGCCGTTTTTTTCCGCCGGTATTGGTCTTGGGTGGATCGACAGCCAACCCGAGCAATTCCAGGGGCAAGGGCAGGATTTCACCTTCAATATTGTGGGCGCCCTGGGCGTTTCCTACCGATTCAGCGACCGCTTCAGCGGACAGCTTGGTTTCCTTTATCAACACTTCTCCAACGCTGGCCTAACTGATCCGAACCCGAGCCTGAATCTTTTAGGACTACAGCTCGGATTCACCCGTTCGTTCTAGGGTAGCGCGCGCATTCTGCGCGCATACCGACACGTCCCTGTGGCGGTTCCTACCAAGGAAGCGCGGCAGGGACGCCGCGCTATACGCGCAGAATGCGCGTGCTACGCTTTTGCTATCATGAATTTGCCGAGCGAAAATATCCTTGTCGTAAAACGCGGCCTTTTCGATGAGCTGGGCGCCTTCCAGGGGTTGAACTTTGAGCCGCAGCGATACCTCGGTGCACTTTTATCTCGCGGGAACAATTTCTTTCTTCCGCGCGCCGCGGCCGAGCATGATCCGGCGCACAAACAAATCATACCCTACGCCATCATCGCTCATCGCGATCGCGTGCTGCATTACGTCCGTGGGAAAAAAGCGGGTGAACAACGTTTAATCGCCAAAGGATCGATTGGTATCGGCGGGCACATGAACGATAGCGACGAATCATTGTTTGCCTGGGACGAAGAAGCTTATCGCGCCGGGGTTGAACGCGAGGTAAATGAAGAGATTCGTATCGAGACAACTTTCGACGATCGCATCGTTGCGCTTTTGAATGATGATAGCACTGAGGTAGGCCGGGTCCATCTTGGAGTGGTGCATGTTTTCAAACTCGATGAACCCAAAGTTGGGAAACGCGAAGCAATGATCACAAATCTCGAGTTTCTTTCCCGCGCAGAGTTGCTCACGCGTCGCGACACGCTGGAGACGTGGTCGCAATTATGCGTCGATCAACTGGATAGGTTGCTGGTCTGAGTCCTATCCCGGCGGCCGTTCGTAGGTAACGCCGAAGTCTGTCACCAGCCAGATACCGCTCGGGCGCGCAATAGTAACTGAAACGGTGGCATGCTGATCGGGGTACGTAAGAATGGCTTGGTAGCTGCCGTGCGGTGAACCGAAGTAATGATCAAACTCCAACTGACCGGTGAGAGTGTAATTTCTATCGGGCACTCCCATCTTCGTAAGGTAGAAAATAAACTGATCATCCATGGCCGGCGGCACCGCCAGACGGCGGTCGCTCGCGACGTTGGAATGGAGAAACTTCACGTCATGCTGAAAGGCGCAACGTTCGATTACCTGTCTTACGAAACGTTCGCCTTCCGCTTTGGCATCCTTTCGCATGCTGATAAGAAAGAACAGGCCGCCTCCGATAACGGCGATGACGATAATAATAAAAACCAGCGCTTGCCCGCGCTGGCCCGATTGCGGTAGAGGGATCGCGCTCCTGCTTCGTTTGAGTGATGAAGAATTAGTCATTTTTCGGGATAAATTGGTCGGCATTGTAGTCGCCCCGCTCTGTCGGGGCGTTCCGTTTCAACATCACGGCGACAGAGCGCCGAAGCTAACTATGAGAAGCCATTATGAGATCATTTTGTCCGTTGCAAAGCTTTCTCTGTGTGGGGCGGCGAGCTCCGCGAGCCCGGAATTATCGCGGAGCTCCGCCCTCCATCGCCCTATATCACGCGATCAATATCTATGAAATGGCGTGATTAGCCCTTCGACCGCCCAAGTCATTCTCCGTAACCAAACCCGATTCCTTTAATCACGCGATCGTCGCGAATTAATGCACCGTGTGACTGTTTGCCGGTGTATTGGCCGAAGCGATTGCGCGAGTTTACGCGGAACTCGACCAGCCACCCATAAATATGCTCCCCGTTTTTTCCCAAATCGGCCGGCTTGGGCTCGCCCTGCCATTCGATCTTGGCACTGTCGGCATCGAGCAGCACTCCCTGCATCCAATTCCAAACAACTTCTTTGTAATTCTTGGGATATGGTCCGCAAAGGGCCGGATCCACATTTTGCGCGAAGGCGCTCAGAGCAAGGAAGCAGATTAACCCCACGGCTAGCTTCACAAATCTAAGAAAACCAAAATGACAGCAATCGTCGATAAAAAAAACGTTGGGAATTTGGCTCTTCTCGAAAAGCAATCCCAAATTGGGGGTCGGGCGCAAACGAATGTTGATAGACCGATGCCCACTAGCGGCGGCTTGGACCTTCTACGCCCATGACACGACACTTACAACCACATCGCGCCATTTCGGAACAGGCTTCCAGTCGCGCTGGTAATCCTTTAGCAATTCGCGAATGATTCTTCGTTTCGCCTGTTTCAGCGTCGCCCTGGTTGTCTCTTCCATCGCCTTGCCAGCGCAACAAACTTCGCCTACAACCGCGAACGCGATCGCTTCGGCGACGCCGGTTGCGACCCCAGCCGAGATCACCGATCCCAAGGCAGCGACGCGTGCCTGGCTCGATACCATGCCGGCAAATGAGAAAGCGCGGTCGGACGCATACTTCGAGGGTGGTTATTGGCTCATCCTATGGAATTTTCTCGTCACTGTCGCAACTGCACTCTTGCTCTTAACGACAAAGCTTTCCGCGCGCATCCGCGATCTGGCCGCCGCGCTAACGAGCTTTAGACCCATCCGGGCCGGTATCTATGCCATCGGTTTCGCCATTATCACCTGGGCGTTGAATTTGCCGTTGAACTGCTACGAAGGTTTCGTGCGCGAACATCAATATGGAATGTCGAACCAAACCTTCGGCGCCTGGTTCGGCGAGTCGCTCAAAGCGCTCATCGTCGCGCTCGTCATTCTGCCAGTCGTTTTCGCCGTTCTCTATTCAATCTTTCGAGTAGCCGAACGCATCTGGTGGATTTGGGGAACCATAGTTGGAATAGTCCTGACGACAGCCCTTACCATCGCGGGTCCGGTTTTCATCGAACCGGTTTTCAACAAGTACACCCCGCTAACCGACCCCAAAATTCGCGATCCGGTTCTGGCGTTGGCGCGTGCGAATGAAATTCCGGTGGAGCAAGTCTTTGTCGTCGATCAATCGCGACAAACAAAACGGGTGAGCGCCAACGTATCGGGATTAGTGGGGACGACGCGAATCGCTCTTAACGACAATCTCCTCAATCAATGCACCTTGCCGGAAATTCGCGAGGTGATGGCGCACGAGATGGGCCATTACGTTCTCAATCACGGCGCCAAGATTACGATGTCGCTCGTGATTTTTATCTTCGTTGGGTTCGCTCTCGCGGCAGCAACATTCAATCGCGTCATTAGAAAATGCGGCCCGAGCTGGGGTGTGAACGGAATCGCGGATCCGGCCGGATTCCCGCTCCTGATGTTGATTTTCGCCACCTACGGCTTCCTGCTGACGCCCGCTGCGAACACGATGAGCCGCACAATCGAACGCGAAGCCGATATCTTCGGATTGAATGCTGCACGCGAGCCGGACGCTTCAGCCATGGTCGCGCTTAAACTCGGGAAGTATCGCAAGATGGAGCCGACACCACTAGAGGAATTCATCTTTTTCGACCATCCCAGCGGCCGCTCCCGCATTCGCATGGCGATGGATTGGAAAGCAGCGCAGTTACCGTGCGACGAGGCAAGGTAGCTGATTTACGCTTCGCTTAGAAACTATTCCGCTCGGTGAAAACCAAAGCCCGACGACATCACTCCTGAAGTTAACTTAATAAATCGGCGATCGGACGTCGCCGCTCCTGCAAAGGCCTTAGGGCCGTTTGTCGATAGGAATCACTTTCTTGCCGATCGGCTCGCCGACATACTGGCTCAGTGGGCGGTAAAGGCGATTGTCTTCCAATTGTTCAAGCACGTGTGCACACCAGCCGGAACAACGGGCAATGGCAAAAATCGGGGTGAAAAGATCGGTCGGAATACCTAACGAGTAATAGACGGTGGCAGAATAAAAGTCGACGTTCGCGTTCAAGTTCTTCTTTTCCTTCATCAACTGGGCGATGCGCTCCGACATCCGGATCCATTTCGGTTCCCCGATTTTTTCGCTCAGCTTTGCCGCCATCGCGCGCAAATGCGGCGCCCGCGGATCGAGCGCTTTGTATACGCGATGACCGATGCCCATGATTTTCTTTTTTTGCGCCAACTGCTTTTCGATATAGGCATCGACGTTCTTCTCCTCACCGATTTCCTGGAGCATTTGAATGACCCCCTCATTGGCGCCGCCATGCAGCGGCCCTTTGAGTGTGCCGATGGCCGAGGTAACGGCGGAGTAAAAATCGCTCAGGGTGGAGATCGTCACCCGTGCGCTAAAGGTGGATGCGTTCATCCCGTGGTCGGCGTGCAAGACAAACGCGACGTCGAGCGCGTCGCTCGCTTCCTTCGCCTGCGGTTCCCCACATATTAAATACAGGAAATGCTCGGCTTCCGTCAGGTCATCCCGCACTGGCGGCAGTGACTTGCCCTGGCGGGCGCGATGGAAATAAGCGGCGATGACGCCGATTTTAGCGGTGATACTCCGAGCGCGTCGCTCATTGATTTGCCGCGTCGCTTCCTTGTCCATATCGGTGTCGTAAAGGCCGAGCATGGAAATGGCCGTCCGCATCACATCCATTGGGTCGGCATTTTTCGGCGCCGAGGTGATGAATTTGATGACGGGGTCTGGCAGTTGTCGCTCGGCTCGGAGCGCGTGCGTGAATTCATCGAGCTCGCGCCGGTTTGGCAGTTTCCCCTTCCACAATAGATAAACCACTTCCTTGTAACTGACCTTGCCGGCGAGGTCGTTGATATCGTAGCCGGCATAAATGAGCTGGCCCTTATCGCCGATGACGTCGCTCAATCGCGTTGTATTCGCGACGATGCCTTCCAGTCCGCGGGCGACGTTCGTCCCCTTTGGCGCCGGCGTCGATTCGATCTTACGTCCTTCGGCCACAGTCATCTTAGCGAAAGTAACTCAGCGCTTCATTCGCGCAATGAGCGTGTCCGCCATCGTTGCTGGTGTTTCGGCGACCGCGATACCGGCGGCCTTGAGGGCCTCGATTTTTCCGGCCGCTGTCCCTTTACCACCGGAGACGATGGCACCGGCGTGACCCATCCGGCGTCCGGGCGGCGCGGTCACCCCGGCGATGAAAGCGGCGACCGGTTTCCGGCAATGATCTCTGATCCAGGAGGCCGCTTCTTCTTCGGCGGAGCCGCCGATTTCGCCGATTAAAATCATCGCCTCGGTCCCCGGATCATCGTTAAAAATTTTGACGGCATCGAGATGCGACATGCCATTGATCGGATCGCCCCCGATTCCGATGCAGGTTGATTGTCCATGTCCGCGACTCGTTAGCTGCCAGACTGCTTCGTAGGTCAGGGTGCCGGAGCGGGAAATAACGCCGACATTGCCCTCTTTATGAATGTAACCGGGCATGATGCCAATCTTGGCCGCGCTGGGCGTGATGATTCCCGGACAGTTTGGACCGATCAGGCGCGAGTTTTTGCCGGCCATTTGCGCTTTCACATGCATCATGTCCATCACCGGAATTCCTTCGGTGATGCAGACAACCAACTCGACGCCGGCATCGACGGCTTCGAGAATGGAATCGGCTGCACCGGCGGCGGGCACGAATATCATTGAGACATTGCAGCCGGTTTCGCGCCGCGCCTCTGCAACGGTGTCGAATACGGAGATTTTATCGTCGAATTTTTGCCCGCCTTTTCCAGGCGTCACGCCCGCGACAACATTTGTCCCGTAATCGATGCATTGCCGGGTGTGAAAGGCACCGGCGCTGCCGGTGATTCCCTGCACGACAAGACGGGTATTTTTATCGACGAGAACGGACACGGTGAAAATGACGAATGACGAATGGTCCGAGCCGGGCTGGCGTTGAAGCTCGAAGGAATGACGAAATCCGAATGAAGAAAGATTGCGGCGTCATGTCGATGCTATTTCGTGCTTCGTCATTTAGTTTTTCTCTTATGGACAAGGAGTTTATTGCCATCGGGATCACGAAATTGCGCCATCCAACAAACAGGCGTCTCGGTTTTGGGAATATCGAAGGTCACACCGCGCGATTTTAGTTTCTCAATCGTGGCGTCGATGTCGTCCACTTCAAAGGCAACTGTCGTTCCATCGCGCGACGGTTGCCAGGCCGGGTGACATCCAACCCCAATGGTGGTTGGCCCAAAATCGTACTCGACCCACGCTCCTTCCATTTGCGTTCGCGCCGGTTTTAGCTCGAGGGTTTCCTGATAAAACTCTCGCGCGCGTTCCTTGTCCGAAACGGCAATAGCAACAAATGCGACTTCTTTAATCATACGCAGGGTTCTTTCTCATTTTCTGGTTTCAATTTGTGAATGACGATGTTGTTCCCGTCGGGGTCCTTGATGATCGCCATCCAACAACAGGGACTTTCATACGCCTCCACCACAAAAGGGACATGTCGATCTTTTAACGACTTCATCGCTTCGTCGAAATTCTCGACCTCCAATGCCGCACCGGTCCCTTGATCGGAAGGCAGCCACTGCGGCCCAACGCTGGCGATGGCGAGTGTGTTATTTCCCAGCGAATATTCGACCCACTTTCCACTCATCATTTCCCCTGAAGCTTTCAGGCCGAGAACGTCCTCGTAAAATGTGCGCGCACGTTTCATGTCAGTGACAGGAATGCCGACGAAAGCGAGGGCTTTGATTTTGATCATGCTTCAAAGAGAAGTTCCAAATCCCAAACCCCCAAATCCCAAGCAAAACTCAATTCCCGAGCTCAAAAAAGTGCTCATTAGCCGCCGTTCTTCGAGATTATGGACGAAAAGATTAGCGTCAGCTCGCGTACTTCAGAAGCCAGTATGTCGCAGTCCGCCCCGTTGTTTTTCGCTAATCCAGTATCAATCAATCGCAAAAACAAACGGCTTTCCTTTGCTTCTTTACGACAGATTTTCACACGCCTCAGAAAATCCTTTTTACTGAGAGCTTCGTCGGCTTCGATCGATCCAATTCGCCGCGACTGACCCAGACGCGCGAATAAGTTGCCGAACATCCTCAATGTTGCCAATTGTTCTCGGCAACCGTTTCGCAAAACTTCGCACGGACTCGGCGAATACAAATGTTCGATCCTCCAAATCGCGAGGTTTTTTCCGTCGTCCATTTTGTAATTGGGATTTGATCCTTTATTTGGGATTTGGGTTGTGGGATTTGAGATTTCCTGCTCGAGAAGTGGAACTTGCCGCCGCAACCGCCTTCCGGGCCGCATCCGCCAGATCATCCGCGGTGATCAAGGCGACCCCGCTTTCCTTCAACAAGCGCTTTCCTTTTTCGACATTCGTCCCTTCCAGTCGCACGACCAGCGGCACCGAGAGATGCACCGTTTTCGCGGCGTTAATAATCCCCTGCGCGATCACGTCGCACTTCATGATGCCGCCAAAAATGTTCACCAGGATGGCCTGCACTTTTTTGTCCGCGATCAAAATCTTGAAAGCTTCCGTCACCTGCTCCTCTGTGGCGCCACCACCGACATCGAGGAAGTTCGCAGGATTGCCGCCATAAAATTTGATGATGTCCATCGTTGCCATGGCCAGTCCGGCGCCGTTAACGAGACAGGCGATATTTCCATCCAAGCCGATGTAATTGAGTCCGTGTCTCGACGCTTCGACCTCGCGCGGATCTTCTTCCGCAATATCGCGCATGGCTGCGATTTCCAGATGCCGAAACAAGGCGTTGTCATCGAAATTAAATTTCGCGTCGAGCGCCAGCACCTCACCTTTGGGAGTAACGACCAGCGGATTGACTTCCACCATCGAGCAATCGAGCCCGATGAAGGCGCGATACAATCCGTCAAATAATTTCGAGGCAGCTTTAAGTTGAGACGATTCAAACTTGAGTTGCTTAGCCAGTTTGCGCGTTTGAAATGGTTGCAGACCGGCCAGTGGATGGATTAATTCGCGGATAATTTTTTCCGGCGATTTCGCGGCCACGGCTTCGATTTCAACCCCACCTTCAGTGCTCCCAACAATCAGCGGAGCGGCGGTGGCGCGATCGAGCAGAATAGCCAAATAAATTTCGCGTGCGATCTGGGCCGACTCCGCCACCAACACTTTGTTGACGACGCGACCAGCGGCGCCGGTTTGATGTGTGACCAGCGCCTGTCCAAGCATCTTGCGCGCGATCTCGCGCGCTTCTCCGGGCGTTTTGCAAAGGTGGACGCCGCCCTTGAATCCAGTCGCGAACGTCCCTTTCCCTCGCCCACCCGCGTGAATTTGCGCTTTCACCACAA
>QHRJ01000161.1 GCA_003220075.1 Verrucomicrobiota bacterium | reverse complement strand
TGTCGTAAGTGACCACGTTCTGAACCGTGATCGGAGCGTTACGCACTTGCACGACCTTGCCGTGAAAGGTGCGGTTCGGAAATGCATCAACGCTGAAGTCGACATTCTGATCAACTGTTACGGCACCGACGTCAGCTTCGGCGACGTTGGCGTCGATTTGCATTTTCGTTAGGTCATTGGCGATCGTAAAAATCACCGGCGCCTGCAAACTGGCGGCAACGGTTTGCCCGACATCGACGCTGCGCGAAATCACCTCTCCATCCACCGGCGATGTAATCGTGCAATGATCGAGATCGGCTTTCGCTTTATCGAGCGCGCCTTGTTTGATTTTCACATTTGCTTCCGCCTGATGCAGATTTGCCGTTGCTTGATCGACGTCGGCCTGCGACGAATTTTTTTTCGCGAACAATTCCTGGGTGCGCGCCGCATTCACTCTCGCCAGTCCCAAGACTGCCTGCGCGCTCGCCAGATCGCCCTCTGCCTGCGTCACCGTCGCCTGAAATAGAGCCGGATCGATCTGTGCGACAACGTCACCCGCTTTCACCTTGGAATTAAAATCGGCGAAAAGTTTTTGGATATTCCCCGAAACCTGACTGCCCACCTGCACGTTCACGACCGGGTTCAATGTGCCCGTGGCAGTCACCGTTTGCGTGATCGGACCGCGCATCACCATCGCTGTTTGAAACTGAGCAGCGTTCGACCTTCCCAATCGGCTGAACAAAAAAAACGCGGCGATCAAAAGGACGATTGCCGCGATGATAAGGTTGCGGCGATTCGTCATTTTGCTTCGAAGCGTGCGCACATGTTTATTCTGACAAGTGAAAGGCCTGCGGCGTTACATCGAAATCTACTCCATCATGCTGCGCAACTCGCTCATTCGCGAGATGAGTTTCAAGGCCAATTTTATTCTCTGGATGCTGGTGGAAGTCCTTTGGTTCCTCGGCCAGATTGTCTTTTTCAGCATAATCTTTGGCTCGATCAATCAGATCGGTGACTGGTCAAAATGGGAAGTCGTCCTCCTCGTCGGCACTCACCAGATCATTGCGCAGCTTTTCCAGGCGTTCTTTTTCGTCAATGTCGCGAACATTCCTGAATTGGTCCGCACCGGAAGACTCGACTCGCTCCTTGTGCTTCCGATCGACAGCCAATTCGCCGTTTCTTCGAAACAATTCGGGCTCGACAGCGTGGTTAACGCCGCGCTCGGCGGGGTGGTGGTTGTCGTTTCGCTCACCCGTCTCGGAGTTATGCCGCAGCCATTGCACATTCTTCTCTATTTGGTGGCGATCGGTTTCGGGATCGCCATTCACTACTCCATCATGTTGAACCTGGCGGCGGTCAGCTTCTGGATCGTGCGCGCCCAGGGACTCGTTTACGGTTACTTCAACTTTCTCAATATCGCGCGTTATCCCGATGTCATTTATCCGCGTCTCTTCCGCTGGGTTTTTAGCTGGATCATCCCGGTGGTGATCGTCGCTAATATTCCGGCGCGAGTTTTGATCAAATCGCTGGGCCAGCCGCTTCCGTTGATGCTGCAACTGATCGCCGCGTCGTTGATCATCTTCTGGTCTTCACGTCTGTTTTGGCGGTTTGCTTTGAAGCGCTATTCCAGCGCAAGTTCCTAGGCGAAAACGGCTTTGCCGGGAAGTAAATCTCCGCTTGCGCCACTGGAGATTTGTTCTTAATTATGCGCTCCCCTCGCGCCGCCAACGCGTCGCGAGATTTGATTTTTATGGCGAAGTCGAAGAAAAAAGCTGCCGCTCACAAGGCGAAGAAGCCTGCTGCGCGTAAGCCTGCCAAGGCGACGAAGAAGGCAGTTAAGCGTGCGTCCGCGAGCAAGACCAAACCGAAACATAGTAAATCAGCGCGCCCAAAGACAGGTCGTGTCCGTGCGTCCGATTCGCCCGCAGAAATTTTTCGGGACAATCACAAAGCGCGACGGCTTGATCCTTTCACCAAGGCGCAAAAGCAAAAGCTGCTGCAATTGCGCGATGCCATGGTCGATTCCATGGCCGGCGTCGCACAGGACACCTTGCGCTCGCGCGCGGAAGGAAGCGAAGCCTCTGCCTTCGGCATGCACCAGGCCGACGCTGGTTCGGACGCCTACGATCGCGATTTCGCGCTCAGTTTGCTTTCGCAGGAACAGGACGCGCTTTACGAGATCGATCAGGCGCTCAAGCGAATCGACCTCGGCACCTACGGCATTTGCGAAATGTCGGGCAAACAGATTCCGCGGGCGCGCCTGGAAGCGATTCCATTCGCACGTTTCACCGTCGAGTGCCAATCGCAGCTGGAGAAACAAAATAAAGCCTCGCGCGTGCGGCAATCCGTCACCTCGCTTTTCGGTTTAACCGAAGAGGAAGAAACGCCCGAGACCGAGGAAGAACAACCGGCGCCGGCGGCGGAGAAGGAGTAACTAATGGCGCAGGAAATTATCACATTGGAATGCACCGAGGCTAAAGCTTTGGGCAAACCCGTTTCGCGTTATACGTCGACGCGAAACAAGAAGAGCCCGCGCACGCCCAACCGGTTGGAAAAGAAAAAATACAATCCGTTTTTGAAAAAGCACACCCTTCACCGCGAGACCCGCTGATCTCATGCAACCCAAGACCGCCAAGCGCCGCTCCGCCTTTCGACGCGCCAATCGCACCATGCCTCGCCGCCGCATTGATATCGCGGCCGAAGCAATCGATTACAAGAACCCCGATTTGCTCAAAAAGTTCGTGACCGAGAGCGGCAAAATTTTGCCGCGGCGAATCACGGGCATGCCGGCGCATATGCACCGGAAAATCACGCGCGAAATCAAGCGCAGCCGTTCCGTGCTGCTAATGAAGTAATGTAGCTTCCGCCGTCTCTGGCGGCAGGACCGATTCGGTAGGGCGAGACTCCGTCGAGCCGGAGGCGAATTGACCTCGTGCCCTGCCTCGGCAGCACGTCGTCCGCCGGCGGCTTGGAAGCCGCCGCTTCCAGTCAAGACGGGCGATTCAATATTTCCGCTACTCGTTCCATTTCCGCGACAGTGTTGTAGAAATGCGGGCTTACCCGCAACCAACTGCGGTTCGCACGATCAACGCGAAGTGAAACAACGACATCATTCTCAGCCAGGGTATTGGCTAATTCCTCAGCTGGAATGCGACGAGAACGAAAAGTTAAAAAACTGGACCGGCCCAACTCTTCCTTAGGACTGAGGAATTCCAAATCAACCGGCGCAAGTTTGTTTTTCAACGTGGCCACGAGCGATAGAATTCGCTCAGAGATTTTCGCCAACCCGACTTCATCGAGAAGCGCAATCGCCGCCTGCATCCCGGCGATCGGGACATTGTTATAACCACCCGGTTCAAACTTTCGACCGCCTTCCGCGTATTTAATTTCGCGCTGCGCGATAAAATTCGGCGATTCCACGTTCCATCCGCCGATGATCATGGGTCGCAGCAACTCGCGCCGGCTATTTTTGACAAAAAGAATTCCAGCGCCCGATGGACCGAGTATCCATTTTTGTGCGCCCGCACTGAGGAAATCGACATGTTTTAGCGGAATCGGAAACGCGCCGAGCGTCTGGATCGCGTCGAGTGAAAACAAGACGCCGCGCTCTGCGCAGAGCGCGCCAACCGCTTCAACGTCAATTCGAAAACCAGTGATGTAATTCGCGCTCGCTAGCGCAACCAGACGGGTCCGTTTCGTCAGCGCGCGGTCAACAATTTCTAGAGTAATCTCACCGATTCGATCGCTTCGAAGCAACACCGGCTTGACGCCATGTCGCTCCAAGCCGAGCCACGGATAAACGTCGGCCGGGTAATCATCCAGATAACACACGACTTCGTCTCCGGCTCTCCAATCGAGCCCATTCGCGACGGCGTTGAGGCCAGTCGCAGTCGGACCGGTGAGCGAGACTTCTTCGGTGTCAGTTCCCAGAAAATTCGCCACCAATTGCCGAGTATCGGCGATGAAGCTGAGCGCTTTCTCGAATTGCTTCTCATTAATCGACGCGTCCTCAATCGCGTCGCGCATCGCGTCAGCCACTCTGCGGGGTAACGGCGCATCCGAGGCATGGGCGCAATAAATCTTGCGCGCGCAAATCGGAAATTCGCGCCGGCGAAATTCCTCATTCGCCTCCAGCTCGGCGATCACGTCTTCTTCCGCGTCCGCTCGCCTTGCTCGATCAATTTCCAAAACTCGCGCCTCTCCTTCAGTTGCTCATCCTCGCCCGTCGGCAGTTTGGTGCGGAAAAGGAAATCGCGCAGCGTGTTCTTATGCAGCACCCGATGAACAGTGATGCCCTCTGGGCTCTTTTCGAAATAAATCCGGTAATCTTTGGCTCGGTAACGATAAAGTTTTTTCCCGCCACGCTCCAGCAAACCAAATCGGCTGCTATCGAGATGGTCGAGCTCCTCCGGCAAAATCTGAAATTCAGCGAGCAGATCAAGCTGTAACGTTTTTGGCAAGGCCGACATCTCGGCCGCGCTTAATTCGTTGAAGATAATCTGGAACATGGTGGAGCGTTGAAGCGATGAATGGTTAAAGAGTTAAAGCGTATCATCGGTACATCGTTACATCGACCGTGCCACGATTCACGGATCTCGAATCTCGTTTCACAAATAAACTCGCCGCACCCGCGCGCCGATCCGTGTCATGATTTCCCAGGTGATCGTTTCGGCGCGATCCGCCAATTCCGCGCAGCACATTTCCTCGTCTTCCTGTCGGCCCATCAGCACAACTTCATCGCCTACCGCCGCTCCAGGCAGATGCGAAACGTCGATCATTATCAAATCCATTGTTACCCGGCCAAGCAGCGCGCAGCGTTGACCGCCCACCAGCACCGATATCCCGCGATTGGAAAGATGACGTGGATAACCATCGGCGTAACCACAGGAAAGCGTGGCAACGCGCATTTTCCTAGGCGTGATGAAAGTGCGGCCGTAGCTGATTCCGTGTCCGGCCGGCATGTCGCGAATGAGCGCGATGCGCGTTTTCCAAGTCATTGCCGGCCGAAGGACGTTTTGGAATTCCGGCAGTGATGAAATGCCGTAGATCAGTATTCCGGGACGCACGATTTCGAATGGCTCTTCCGCGAATGCGAGTACGCCGGCCGTTTGCAACGCGTGTGCCTTGTAATCGCCAGGCACTTCGGCGCGCAGTTGTTTGATTAGTTTACCGAAGTTGCGCAGTTCCTCGCGGGTGAATTTTTCATCCTCATTTGAAACCGGGAGATGCGTTGAAACACTGTGAACTTTGATGCGGGACAACGCGCATACTTCCTTAAAAATCGCAAGCGCTTCCTCTGCCAAAACTCCCATCCGTCCCATGCCGGTATCAATTTTGAAATTGATCGCGACCTTTTGCCCGCGCCCCACGCGATCGAAATCCCGCGCTTCCTCCAAAGTTGAGATCGATGGAATGAATCCGCGCTCCGCAATTGCGGCCCGTTCTTTCGGCAGGGCCGGCCCGAGAATCGTGATCGGATGGTGCACCGCCCCTCGCAACGCGACTGCCTCTGCCAGGTTGGCGACGCCGAAAATGTCGACCTGATCCGCGATGGTTTGGGCAACTTCAATCATGCCATGGCCATAGGCGTTCGCTTTGACGACCGCGAGAAGTTCGATTCTGGGTCCGAATTTTTCGCGCACAAACGCCACATTGTGACGCAATGCGGCGCGATCGATCTCAGCCCAACAGCGGTAATGTGCTTCCATTATTTTTGCCCACTTCGCGGTGTCGTGATGTGTGGTTCGCGAAGGTAAAGCGGCGCGAGTGGCGCGCGAGCAAGATTCTGCGGGGACGTCTGGGCGCGTAGACAAAGCAATTTCGCCGAAGGAAACCGTCGCTTCACCGATGCGAACTGAGGCAATTCGTCAGACGTGTAAATCGGAATTGTTGTGATCGACGAAATGCGCTTGTTCATTTCGTCTGCGGAGAGCAACTCAGGGTCGCTCTTCAACAAACCACCGCTGATTTTCGCGAAGAAAAACGACGCGCGCTTGGCGTCGCCAATCACATAAAAGTCATTTTCATCCGAGATGGCGCAGAGCGACGAAATTCCAGCGAGCGCTGCGCCGATCGTCGCCTCCAAACCGATGGCGGCAGAAATGGCGATCCGCGTTCCAGTGTAGGAACCGGGGCCGAGACCAACCACGATTGTTTCCGGCGCGCCATGTACCGCGGCGGGTGGACAAGTCGAAGGCGAGCAATTTCATGCAAGAGTGGGGAGATCGATACGACGTTGATCTTCTGACAGGATCTCAAACTTGATCCAGCGCGCTTGCGCCGGAATCGCCTCGGCGAATCGATCGGCCCATTCGATCACGCTCACGCCGTCGCCAAAAACAATTTCGTCAAATCCAATCGCCCGCAGCGCTGCCAGACTTTCAATTCGATAAAAATCGAAGTGATAGATCGGCAGCCGACTGCCCTGATATTCATGTACGAGGGTAAATGTCGGGCTTGTCACCACTTCCTTGGAACCCAAACCCTTCGCCAATCCTTTGACCAATTGGGTTTTGCCCGCGCCAAGATCTCCGACCAACGCAAGTACGTCTCCGGCTTGGACCGTTCCGGCGAGGCGCACTCCGGCCGCTTCCGTTTCAGCGGCGCTGGCTGAAATGAACATAGCCGCAGGGCAAATGCTGATCGCTGATTGCCGATTGCCGATTGAGTTTTCCGATGCGGGTGAGCGGAAGTTTTGGAAATTTCTTGCGCCAGAATTTTTCCAGGCGCGTCCGATCACGCGGCGAGATGGCGAAGAGGAGCTCATAATCTTCGCCATCGGAAATAGCCTGTTGAACGGTGCAACCGCGAGAAATAGGCAGCGCATCTTGATCAATAGTAAAACCAAGCTTGCTCGCGCGCGCCAATCGCGGCAGATCGGTGCCAAGACCGTCGCTCAGATCCATCATGGCGTGCACTTTGAAATTGGCAGTTAACCAGCGCGCTTCGTCGATTCGCGCGACAAACCTCAAATGCCGGCCACGAATTGAACCACCCAGTTCTCCGGTAACGAAAAGATCGTCGTTCGATTTTCCATTGCTGCGCAAAAGACAACGGTGCCTTTCAACGAAGCCCGCCACACTAACGACGATCACCGTCGGACCAGCCGTCTCGCTGGTTTCGCCGCCAACGATGGCGACATCAAAACGCGCCGCAGCGCGATTGAGACCGCGATAGAGCTCGCCCACCCATGATTCTGTTTTTTTACCAGCAGCCGCGAGAGTAATGAGCGCAAATTCCGGAATTCCCGACATGGCGGCGAAATCACTGAACGCTCGCATCATCGCTTTCCAGCCAACAGCGCGCGCATTCGTTTCCTTGGTAAAATGAACCTCTTCAACGACACAATCGGTTTTCAACAGCAACCAATTCTTCGCGCCGGGAAATTTCACCACCGCGCAATCGTCCCCGGCCCCAATCACGACCCGCGAATTACGATTAAGCCTGGAAAAAAACTGTGCGAGCAGTTTGTCTTCGCCGAGTTCGCGCAACGCCCGCGTCATGGTTGCAATGTGTTGGGAAAAGCGAGCGCGAGGAGAGTGATGGCGTTAAAAATGGCGTGCATCGTCATCGAGACCAACAACGATCCGCTCCACTCGTAGGCAAGAGTAAAACAGATTCCGAGAGCAAAGAGAGGCGCGAACGACGGCAGATGCGCGTGGACCGCGGCAAAAAGAAGCGCCGAAACGATCAGTCCAATGCTACGACCGAGATAACGCCGAATGACCCCGTAAAGAAAGAATCGGAAGATGAATTCCTCGGCCACCGGAGCGACCACGGTCGCCAGTAATATGATGATGACGCGTTGCTCCATTGACTGCGAGCCGCTAAATAACTCGATGATTCCCTGGCGGCTCGAGCCGGACCCGAGTAAGCGCGCTGTCAGCCAGTCGGCAAAAATGATGAGGGGATAGGCGAAAATCAGCAGGACCAGTCCAGTGACAAAGGCTCTGGCAAAACTGAGCCGGGCCAGCCCGGTCAATTCGCTGATGTTGAAGTGGCGCAGCTTTAAGAACGCGGCCACAAATAGAACAATTCCAACAGCAACAACGGCGTTGAGTATAAGATCTCGCGTGCGCAGGCGAACGATTTGGGCCGAGCTCGCGCCCAGGCTGCTGAACGCGAACACGGCGATGAGAAAAACTGCCAGCGCTACTTCAGCGGCACCGAATCCTCGATCGGTTGCGATTAGGTCGCGATCGCGACGGTTAATCTGGCGCAGCAGCGCAATATAAATGTAAATGCTCGCGATCAGGAAAAGCGCATTCGCGATCGAACCGAGCGCGCTGAGAAAATCTTCGCCGCCCATGCCGGGCTAGGGAGCGTAGTAGCTCGGCAAGAAATAGGCGCGACCGCTCTCGAGCTGCGGGACAAGTTGTTTAGGCAATTCAATTTGCAGCTTCGATTGGTTTGTTTCGCCCAGCGCCCGAAAGAAACGACCAAGACTGAATGGCGCGGCATACCTCACCACCGCCGCCTCGGGCGCGCCACCCAGTTGTTTCGCCTTGGCATAGGCGTCTTCGATCTGGCCCACGCCATCAATCAATTTGTTTTCCAGCGCTTCTTTTCCCGAAAAAATGCGACCGTCCGCGATGGAATTGCGCAACCCATCGGCCGGCAGATTGCGTTCTTTTGCCACGATCCCGAGAAATTTATCGTACGTTTTCATGACAAAATTCTGCACAAATTCGCGCTCCTCCGGCGTCATCGGGCGGGCGCCGTTCAACAAATCCTTAAACTTTCCACTTTTGAAAACGACAGAAGCGAGTCCCACTTTGTTGAAAAGCTGTTCGTAATTGAGGGTTTGAATGATCACACCAATGCTGCCGGTGATCGTCGTCTCGTTAGCCATGAGATATTTTCCGCCACAGGAGACATAATAGCCACCAGACGCTGCCAGCGAGTCCATGTATACCACCACCGGTTTTCGCGCCCGGGTTTTGACCACGGCGTTGTAAATCATATCCGAGGCCGTTACTTCACCGCCGGGCGAATCGACTTCGAGAACAACACCCTTGACCCGATCGTCATCGCGCGCCTGCTGCAAAGCCATGCGCAGATCGTCAACCATGTTGTCGCCGGCGGCCCCGGGAACGGAACTGCTGATCAAACCGCGCATCACGATGACCACAATGCGATCGGAAACGCCGCGTCCGCCGCGTTGCACCACTATTTCGCGGAATTTTGTCAGCGGCTCTTCGCGGACCACGCCGGTGCTGACGCGCCCGAGGACAGCCATGGCCAGGAAAATATTAATGATCACGCTCGCGCAAAGCGCCAGGAACAGAAAGAGGGTGAGACAGCCGAGCTTACGATTTGCCATGACCGCGTGAAAAGTGGAGGAAAAGTGCGGTGCGAACAAGCGCTTTTCACTAGCACCGCCAGCTTGCCCGTTCATCCCCAGCAGCACAGCGTCGGGCAAGGTACTCCAACCGCCTCACAAACTAGAAGCTGTACTACGGCTACTGCCACAACTAAGCGCTTTCAACAGAGCTAGTTGCGCGCGAATCCCGCTTCGACCACCGCCAGGTACTGGCTTGGAAGCTGCTTAGAAAACGGGGTCATGAATAGCAGCGGACATTTAACGGTCAGCGTGACGGCAACTAAACGGATGCGCAAAACCAAAGCGAGCACCCGAAAGCCCAAAGGACGTTCGCGCAATGGCTCGACAAAACCTAGTTCCTCCGACCTTCCAGCTCCCGGCACGCTCGCACGCACCAAAGCTTTACTTCTCGCTGCTCTCCGGGTGTGGGAGCTGAAACACCGCGTCGGCGATTAACCCCGGCTGCGCGGCTCGACCTTCACATAAATCTCCCGCGGCGCGCTTTTGAAATATTTGAACAACGCCGGGCACAGCCAGCCTTCCTGGTTAAATTCAGGACTGTAATACCAGTTCCCGCCGGATTCCGCGCGACGCCATTCTAGCTTAAAGGTCGCGCCCGGAAATTGCGTGCCGCTAAAGATCGCGCGAAAGCCGTGCTGCGCGTCCGGAATGTTCGCGGTTGCCTTATCAATAAGCGTGTCAATTCCCGCAATGAAAGGCTCCTTGCTCAGTCCAACCGCTGCATCATCAAAGACCCACAATCCTTCGTACTTGTAAGGCACAATCACCATCAAAGCATTCATCGCGTCGTTCTCTTTTCGATTTTCCGTGCGCAACAAGCCAAAGGCAACGAGTAGTCCGATCATCACCGGCCCGATTACAAACACCATCAATTTCATCGCACCTTGCTCGGGAAAACTTGCACGTCACACTCGCTGGCGGCAACTTCGCTGCACAACTGCGCCCGTAGCTCAGCCGGATAGAGCAACGGATTTCTAATCCGTGGGTCGGGTGTTCGAGTCACCCCGGGCGCGCGCCCTTAGAATAGGAGGGAAAAAGACAGCATCGACCCGGAAAACTCAGCGCGGCTTACAGAGCGAGTTGGCGAATACTTGGCATTTGTCGGTCCGTTTTGGTGCTTGTAAAAGCTCTTCTTACTGCGTGTGGCCGAGTGGCACCCCATCTACCCGATCCAGAGGGACTTGATTCGGCTCAAAGAGCGAACATACGAGCAAAGAACCGAAGGGACCGCGATCCCTTTACGTCGAATTAGTTCGCCTGTTCCCAACGCTCAATCTCGCTACGCACCTGCCGCCCTTCTGCCCCGATGACAATGCTTCCAATAACCCTAGCTAACGATTAAACCCAGGTGAAATCTCGCGCGTTTCACCACGAGATTGCGGTCGCTGGCACAGATCATCCGCTCCAGATGCCATGCCTTTGTGCTTCGCGGCTTCTAATCGGTGCAGGCCATCTTTAATTCCGAATTGGTCCTCGGAAATCATCTCCCGCGTTCGGTTCAATGGGGTCCCAGACTCCGCGCTCTTCATAATCAGGAGTTTTTCAGGTTTTTCCCCAATCGCTCTGCTCGCTAATCTTGAGCGAGATGTAATTAGTAAGGCTGTTCCATCATTCGCCGCGCTCACCGGGAGGCCTGCCCAATATACGTCCACAAACATTTTCCCTATTGCCCTAGCAGCGGTAAACGGGGCGCCGTTAATGTGCGAATTTGTGCTTGCCTAAAATCCACTGTTTCCGTACGATTTTCCCACGAATCGATGTCGGCGGATATTAGGTCTTGATACGGTGAGTCGGGGCGTCCGCTTAGTAATCTCTCGCGTCGATAGCAAAACAGGAGATTACTATGAATACACTTATTGTTTCGCCTGACAGTGGCGTTGCTGATAGGATGCGACATAAGAACCTTGCGGTGTTCACCGCATTGATCCTTCCTGCGCTCACTCATGTCAGCGCCCTCGCTCAAACGTGTCCCACCAACGTCCCACATATCACTGGGACATGGACGGTGCTCCCTTATCAAATGCCGATCAATCCAATCTCGGCCAATTTGCTTCCTAATGGAAAGGTGCTGATTGTGGCCGGATCGGAGAATGACGCAAGGAACAACTCAAGAGGTGCCGAGAGCTATCGCGCGGCAGTGTGGGATCCAAGTGGCACTAATGAGAGCAGCATCAGCGTTCAGAATCTTACTTACGACGTCTTTTGCAGCGGTACGGCCGCTCTGTTCGATGGGCGATCGTTGATCGTCGGTGGAACGTCGGACTACTCGTTCACGGGCGAAAACCGCGCTTCGATCTTCAATCCAGCAACCAGCCGGTATGTGCAGTCTCAGAATATGGTGGATGGGCGTTGGTATGCGACAGCGACGGCCATTGCAGATGGTCGCATTATGGCCATGTCCGGGCTCACGCAAACCGGAGGTACAAGTCGAACCATCGAAATTTATGATCTCCAAAGAGCTGGAGCGGGTTGGAATCCACCTACCAGCGTCCCCTTCAGCCCGCCGCTTTACCCAAGGCTTGCGCTGCTACCCGGCGGGAGAGTGTTTTATACCGGACACGGCAGTGGTACGTCGAGTGCAAATGCGTGGATCTTCGACCCAGCCACGGGCGGCTGGACGCAATCAGCCACAATCAATGTCAACCGCAGCTACGGCTCATCGGTTCTGCTTCCTCTTCTGCCGCCCAGCTACGTTCCGCGCGTGATGAATTTCGGGGGAGCAAGTCCCGCAACCTCTTCTACCGACATCATTGACCTCTCCGTTCCAACCCCGAGTTACGCTGCCGGCCCGAATATGTCCACCGGCCGCATCCAGATGAACGCCGTTATCCTGCCCAACGGCAAGGTATTGGCGGAGGGTGGTTCGGTTAACAACGAGGCTCCCAACACGCCGGGTAAGACCGCGGATCTCTACGATCCGGTGAGCAATACCATGGGCTCTGCAGGCACAGCGGCTTATTCGCGCCTGTATCATTCCACTGCGCTGCTATCGCCGGATGCAACCGTTGTAAGCACGGGCAGCAATCCCGGCAATCGGGGCAGCTATGAGCCGGCAATCGAGATTTATACGCCATCATACTTATACGATGCCAACGATCATTTAATCACCACCAACCGTCCGCAAATCACTGCCCTTTCGTTTTCCGGACCTATCCACTATGGCATGCCATTTTCCGTAAGCTATGTGAGCGGCTCGCCCATTAGCTCAGTGGTGCTGGTACGTCCAGGCTCTGCCACCCATGCTTCGGACATGGAGCAACGGCTGATTGGCCTTTGCGGCGCTACTTCACCTTGCACCGCTTCTAACAACACGCTGAGTCTCACTACGCCGCCGGACGGTAGCATCGCACCTCCGGGCTATTACATGCTGTTCTTACTGGATAACGCCGGCGTGCCATCTAAGGCTTCGTTCATCCAGCTCACCCCCAATTCTTATTCCCTCGTTCCACCAACAGGAGTGATTACAGCACCGTCCGGTGATATGACGATTACCGCAGGAAGCGCAATCAACTTCGGCACAAGCACCACGGCTTCGAAGTACTCCTGGGTGTTCCCTGGCGGAACGCCGGCAACATCCACAGCGCAAAACCCGGGGAACGTCACATTCGGCGCGCCCGGGACGTACACAATCTCGCTCACGGTGATCGACGCTACGGGCAACTCCGATCCAAGCCCACCTACACGGACAATCACCGTCCTTCCCAGCAGCCCTGACTTTTCCATCACGGTTGGCCCGGCTGCCCGGGAAGTAGTCCCCGGTGGACTTACTACATACACCGTTACTGTCACGGCTCTGAGTGGTTTTATTGGTACGGTAAATTTGAGCGTCGGCAGCGAATCCGGTTTTCCTGCTGGTATTACGAGCGGTGGTTTCAGTCCTGCATCAATTAGTACTGGGGGCTCTTCTACGCTCACTATGCAAACCTCGACTTCAACCGTGCCCTACGCGCTATCGCTAACTATCACGGGCACCAGCGGAACGATCAGCCACACGGCATCAACGACCCTACTTGTCAATTTGGCGCCCCCTGCGGGCCTGATTGCCAATGCCGGCGATGGACAAGTCTCGCTCTCTTGGCCGGCGTCTGTTGGAGCAAGCGGGTACCACGTGAAGCGAGCGATGGTCGACGGCGGTCCGTATGAAACGTTTGCCTGCCCCAGCGGGACCAGCGTTGTGGATAGCGGACTGGTCAACGGAACCACCTATTACTATACAGTGTCGGCCGCCTACACCGGCGGCCCCGACGCGGGTGGGGAAAGTGCCAATTCGGTTCAAGTGAGTGCAACGCCGCAAGGCGGTACACCTACCGTTCAGGTGACTGTGCAAACAAGCCCTACTGGTCTCACTTTCAGTGTCGATGGCACCACCTACAGTTCAGCACAGACGTTTTCCTGGGCATCCGGTTCAAGCCATACCATTGCCACTACTTCCCCGCAAAACGGTGCCACAGGTGTTCGATACGCATTCACCAGTTGGAGCGACAACGGAGCTATATCGCACACTGTTGCATCGACCACGAACAGGACCTACACCGCGACATTCAGGACGCAATACTATCTGACCACGACTCACGGAACGGGTGGCACAGTCAGTCCGACCAGTGGCTGGAGAAACGCCGGATCGATCGTCTCGATTAGCGCCACACCAACGAACAATAATCAGGTAAGTTACACTTTCGCCGGTTGGACTGGGAGCGGTGCCGGTTCTTACTCTGGCCCGAACAACCCGGCTTCAATCACAATGAATGGGCCGATTACCGAAAACGCTTCCTTCACTCAGAATAACGTTCAGGTGACTGTGCAAACGAATCCGACTGGTCTCACGTTCACTGTTGACGGCACTAGTTACAGTTCGACACAGACGTTTTCTTGGGTGCCCGGCTCGAGTCACACCATAGCCACAACTTCCCCGCAGAACGGTGCGACCGGCGTGCGGTACGTCTGGACAAACTGGAGCGGTGGCGGAGCTATCTCTCACACGGTTGCTCCTACCACCAACAAGACCTATACGGCGACATTCACGACACAATACTATCTCACGATGACCCATGGGACCGGTGGCACCGTAAGTCCCACCAGTGGATGGAAAAACAGTGGAGTGACTGTCTCGATCAGTGCCACGCCGGCTAGCGGTTACAGTTTCAACAGTTGGACAGGCACTGGGACAGGCTCTTATTCGGGTACGAACAATCCAGCTTCCATTACAATGGGCGGACCCATTACCGAGACGGGGGCTTTTACTCATAATTGATGAAAGGAAACGATCTAATGAGAACAACAACTCCCGGGGCTTGGCATTTGATACGCCGGCAATCTCTTTGTCGCGGAAATATTTCAGACTAGGAGATTGTAGCTGACAAGCTCAGCGCTGCGGAATGGTCGTGGAGTTATTGCAGCGCTGTCACGGCCGAGAGCTGGCGCTGGGCGCAGACTTAGTCGTACGCGACGAAGATAGGAGAAGTCTTAACGGGTTCGAGTTCCTAAAGCTGGTCCGCTAGAGTTTTCCCTGTTCGATGTCGCCCACGCTCGGATTCTCCCGCTTGATACGCTCGTAAATTGCACGTACCTCATCTGTCGACTTCGGTTTCTGGATTGATGTGCCTGCGATTCGAGGCTGGGTCCCGCGGAACGCCGGAAGTATCACCCCCATTTGGGGCCGAAATTCCAAACAGCCCAAAAACATCGTCTTAGCCCTTGCATCCTCGACCTCGCTGCACCGCATCCGTCGTAAAACATGTGGTGAACATCCTGCCACCGGTGCTTTCGCTCATTACAAGCGACGTCATGGCAGACCGACGCGTTACGATATTTGCCCTCGAAAGGACCTCTGATGAACGTCCAAAACTCTTGCGGAATAGAAGCTCCATCCACGACCGCATCCTTTGGAGCCGTTCATGTGACCCCGTTTAGCGTCGATATAGCGAAAGATTTCCAGCAGCTTCATACTACGTCCATCGGGTGACCACTCCGCTTTAACGTTACCGTCCGGATACGAACGCCAATTCTCAGCGCGCGGATCCCCAAGCCCACCGCAAGCAGCTTGTGCCATAAACAGTGCTACGGCCATTGCAAACCGGATTTTCAGCTCTGTTGCACAAGACTAGCTCCCCTTGGCATCGTGCCGCCAGTGAAATACTGGGAAATCGTCGCTGACAAGCTCATTTCAGCCGGTTGGTCATGGGCTATTGTTCGCGCGATCACCCCGTGGGGCCGTGGCGTGAGGGGTAGCGGCGCTTCGTTAAGCTAGCTGAATAGAGCGAAAGCGAAGCAACGACCCGTTGCCGGCAGGCGGAAATTCAACCTCCAAGCTGTGGCAGCGGCACAATCGCATTACTGCGTCGCATAAACCTCGACTAACGCGACACCGGTACTTCCATTTTTATCACTGACAATCGCGGTATAGTTGCCTGCCGGTAGCGTGACGGAGATGGCTGCGTCGAGATCGTTCGGCGGCTGAGGCCAGTGTTTTCAATTGCACGCTGTTGCGAGTCTTTCCAGTTGTCGTTAGCGGTAATAACATTCGCATTAGCGTCGTAGAGTGTTAAGACCGGGTCGGGCAGCGCTTTGTTTACTCCGAGAGGCACGAGGGAGGGACCAAGTGCTCGTACTATTACGTCATTTGCTCCAGAACCGCCAGCGAGTGAGAAACCGCCAATCAATACGTTATTGCCTGTCTGCACCAGGCCGCGTGTTGAAATATTGATCAACCTCGACGCAGCGAGCGGATCTACATCATAGATCTCGATTAAACCAACGCCCGTGCCGCCTCTGGCACCCGTTTGAATTGCGGTGTAGGCACCTGGCTGCAGAGTTGCCAGGATAGCAGCCTCGACATCCGCTGGCGGCGCAAGCTGGGTCGCTGTGATCTCGGCCTGTTGTGTATCTTTCCAATTATCGTTAGTCGTGATAAGTGAGCCGCTCCCATCGTGCAATTCCAGCGTTGGATTCTGCATCACGCCAGTGACATTAAACTGCGCCAGTGTCGGTCCCAAACCGCGGATCAACAGTTTTTTTGCGTCTGTTCCTCCGACAACGAACCCGGCGATTCCGACGTTGTTTCCAGTTTGAATCAGTAACCGGCTGGAAATGTTTTGAAGTTGCGCCGTTGGTGTTGGTGTTGGTGACGGAATAGGTGAGGCGCTAGCCATCGGACCGATGTATTGGGTGGCTATTACAACGTTGTCGTACCATTTTTTGTTCAGGCGCTCGCTGTGCAGCGCGTGCAGCCCTATGTGCGCGGTGTCGATCTTGAGCGTACTGATCGAGCGCATGTTGAGGTTTGGAAAATCCCCGACCACTTGCCCGTCGATCCAATACTTAACCTCGCCGTCTTTTTGCCCCGGCGTGTTCGCTTTGACCATCAACTTCACCAAAGCCTTCGAGGAACCGTCTATCTACTCGGTGAAGCCGCAGGACCCGGAGTTGGGCTTGCGTCGGGTGAGCGGTGCGGATTGTGTCGCCCTTTTTCCCAACCGTAGTGGTGTCCTCGCGGTGTACCGCGAGGATGCGCCTGGGGTGCGATCACGTATGCCTGTCCGCCACGCCCATGCTGATGCTGTCCGCTAATCCTGGCGAACCCTTTCTTGTGACCACCAGCCCTGGCATGAGCGCAAAGAAGAAGGGTTCCTGCGACAATCAGGCCCGCAGCTTTGGTCTGAGTTGATAATATCCGCATAAGAATTGAGGAGTAGCTCTCTTGCCAGTCTCATAATTACCATTATGAACGATTGATGCGCTATGTCCCACGAAAAGAAGGTCTTGCATCGCTAAGTCAGAGTTGCGATGCCTGGCTATTCTGCCTTATTTTGGGTTATTGCGCGGCGTAACTATCGCGTGCGCGATAGTTGTGACGAAACTCTCGGATGCTTGCGCTGCCAGGTGATGAAATTCCACCGACCTTGGGCAAAGTGAGCACACAAAGTTGACTCTTTATCAATTGGAGTTGGAAACAAAAGCTGCAAAGCGCGGCGCTTGGGGAAAAATAAACCTGTGAAGTACTGGGAGATCATCGCGGATCGGTTACACGCAGAGGGCTGCTCTAACGGCATCGCCGAGCATTTTACAAAGCACAGATTTCTTTTTTTGCGAGAGAGACGCGATAGCACCAAAAGTCGCTAACGGGAACGCGACGCGCTAGAAAGTCGCCTAGGAGTACGCCCAATGAATCGCGCGCACCTGACCCGGCGATATGAACACAATTATTTTCGCGGTTGGGTGGTTAGCACCAACCGGCGAGGGAAACAGTTCACCCGGTACTTTCAGTCACTGGGTTCCCCGTCCCGCTTTATCCGCAGGTGCGATTATTGTTGGAATATCTTTGCAAGGGCAAGGCTCACAACGAACGACTATTCAAAATCGTAGATGCTAAGAAAGCTTTTGCGGGAATTTCATTCGCGAATCTGCCCCTGACCGCGGATGACGTACTTGTAAGTCGTTAGTTCTTCGAGTGCCATCGGCCCACGCGCGTGCAGCTTGTCGGTGCTGATGCCAATTTCCGCGCCAAAGCCAAATTCGGCGCCATCAGTGAATCGCGTCGATGCGTTCCAGTAAACTGTCGCGGAATCGACCTCGTTCAGGAATTTCTCAGCCCGTGTGGCATCGCGAGTGATGATAACATCACTATGATGAGAGCCACATTTTTCGACGTGCGCAATCGCATTTTCGATGTTGTCCACGGTGCGGGCAGCGAGAATGAGATCGAGATATTCCGTGGTCCAGTCTTCGTCGCGGGCAGGACGGAGTGGCTGGTAGCTGAGAGCTGAGAGTTGATGGAAGCTGTCGGGATCGACTCGCATTTCCACTTTCTTTTCGGCCAGTATCGGCGCGATCTTTTTGAAAAAGGGGGCTGCGATTTCCCGGTGCACAAGCACCGTTTCGATGGCGTTGCAGACGCCGGGACGCTGCGTCTTCGCGTTGATCACTATCCGCACCGCCATATCGAGATCGGCTTCCCTGTCCACATATGCGATGCAGACCCCGAGGTAGTGTTTGATCACCGGCATCCTCGCATAACTAACCACTGTTTCGATCAATGCCCGGCCGCCACGCGGAACAATGAGATCGATATATTGGTCCATCTCGGCCATGTGACGCACGGCATCGCGATCAGTCTTTGGCATGAGCAGGATACTGTCTTCGGGCAACCCCGCGCTGGCTGCGCCGGCGCGGAGCGCTTCGGCAATGACGACGTTCGAGTGAATCGATTCCGAGCCGCCACGCAGAATGACCGCGTTTCCCGTCTTTGTGCAAAGCACCGCAGCGTCGCTCGTCACGTTCGGGCGCGACTCGTAGATGATTCCGATAACTCCGATTGGGACACGCACTTTTGAGATGTGCAATCCATTGGGGCGGGTCCATTCGACGATGACTTTTCCCGCTGGATCCTTGAGTGCAGCCACCTCACGAATGCCGTCCGCCATCCTCTGAATGCGTTTTTCGTCCAGCCTTAGCCGATCGATCATCGATAAGGAAAGCTCGTCGGCGGTCGCTTTCTCGACGTCCTCAGCGTTTGCGCGCCGGATTGCGCGGGTGCTGGCGTTAAGTTGATCTGCCATGGCGAGCAAAGCGGCGTTTTTCCGCTCAGTGCTCATCCGCGCGAGCAAGCGCGCGGCGGCGCGGGCCCGTTTGCCGAAATCCAAAACTTCACTTCTTAAATCGTCCATTTCAAAGCAGATCTAATCGCTTGAATCTCCTTATTTTCGCCGATCCAAGCGAGCGTGCTTCAGACTTCTCTACTCGCAATAGAAAACAGTGTCCCGACTCGCTCGCCCGCCGCGATCCGCGGGATGATTCCGGCGCGCCGGCCGTTCGCGATCACTGTGGGAATTCCGGCTGCGGTCGCAAGTTTTACGGCATCGAGTTTCGAAACCATGCCGCCGACCGAGACCCTCCCTTTTTCGCTGCGGACGAAACGATCCGCGTCCGTGACATCCGCGATCATCGGAATCCGTTTGCCGGCATGATCGATCAGTCCGTCAACACTTGTAAGCATAATAAGCAATTCGGCTTCCACCAACACCGCGACCTCGGCCGAGAGACGGTCGTTGTCCCCGAAGCGCAGCTCCTCCACCGCCACCGAATCGTTTTCATTAATGACCGGCACGACATCCTTACATTCGAGCAGACGCTCTAGTGTGTTCTTGGCGTTTTGATGGCGCGTACGACTGTCGAGATCGCCATGCGTGAGCAAAAGCTGGGCAACGTTGAGCTGATGTTTTGCGAACATCGAGGCATAGAGATGCATCATCTTTGATTGACCCACAGCGGCGCATGCCTGTCCCGTCGTCAAGTCGTGTGGACGCTTCCTCAGCCCGACTACGCGCATGCCGGCCGCGACCGCACCGCTGGAGACGATGATGCACTTGCATCCGCCGCGGACGAGTTGCGCTACCTCGGTGGTGAGACGCGAAAATTGTTTTGTGTCGAGCCCATTGGCGCGCGGCCGAGTGAGAATGCCTGAGCCGAACTTTAGCAGGACGCGCCTAGGTTTTCTGGACATGTGCTAAGCAAATCGGAAAACGAGAGTGCGCAAAGACAACTTCCACGAGAACAGGACGTTTCACCACGTCGGAGGCTTTCCGCTTCGAACCAAAATTGCTATCCCATCCCGGATTTCAGTAGCAATACTCGTCCCTTTCATTGTCTAACGGCCAATTCTGAAACTGATGCGGCGAACCGGAAACAGTTGATTGTTGTTGCCCACGAATTGCCGCACGTTTCGCGATGTGCCAAGCACAGTCAACCCATTCTCGCGGAATCAAATGGAATAACGGTTTCGACCTCGCTTAACTTGTTGAGCACGTGAATCTCTTCACGTCCGCGCTTTCGCGTAACCGATGGCGTCGTCTTTCGCACTCTCGCCAGTCCAGTACGCCTCAACGCCCGGCCCCTCAAAACACTGGCAGCCCCCCGAGCGGGTTACGCGTACACTTGAAGTACGCAGTGATTAGGGGCGTCCCCACCGTTTGCTTGCCTTGGTAAGATCGACCTGACGATTATCTCCACAGCGATAGGAGTTCTATCATCGCTTGCAGTGATTTCCTGAATTTTTTCAACGACACCTCGACGCTGGAGTCGTCGCAGCGGCTGGAACACTCGCACGTAGAAAGTGCGAGCATTCTCGGGAGAAGGATTGGATTGCCAAACCTGCTGCTGGGGATTTTATAATTGGCGGTTACATTCCCGGCGCGCATGGAATTGATCAGCTGGTCGTGAGGGTTCAAAAAGACGGCAGATTTCTCTACGTGGAGAGCGTCAAGAATGGATTCCTGCCCACCACGCGGCGTTTAGTGCAAGACGCGATTGAAAAGCTGCGCATCTCAGAATGTCCGTTTAATAACTTGCCTGAGAAAAAAGCCGCTTTGCGATGGGATCGAGAAAAATGCGCAAGCTGCGTCGGTGAAGCCTAAGATTTGATGCGAGCTGGCTTTTCAATGAGTGGAACCCGCGCGCCAGATCGCAACGCAAACGCTGCATCCGCGCCGGTTACGGTCGCTCTCCCTACTATTAAGCACACGCGCTAGGCCCGACGCCTGCTCATTTCCCGCTCGGCTGATCGCCGAACGCTCCCGAGACGGACAATTTTTGTTTGTGGATAATGAACGCCAAAACGACCTTTTCTCCCACCACCGCCCTACGGCATCTTCCGCCCTACGTCTTTGCCGAGCTCGACCGGCTCAAAAATGATGCGCGCGCGCAAGGCGTGAGGCTAATCGACTTGGGCATCGGCAGTCCCGATCTGCCAATCTCGCCCGCCATCATAAACGCTCTCACAAAAGCCGCCCACGGGAGGCAATCACACGGCTATCCACACTTCCGCGGTGCTGCGCGCTACTTGGACTCGATCGGACGCTTTATGCGATCCCGCTTCGGAGTCACGATCGACCCGCGGCACCAAGCACTCGCGCTGAGTGGCGCCAAGGAAGGGCTTGCCCAAATCGTTATGGCACTTTGCGGACCTGGTGATTTGGCACTGATTCCCGAGATTTACTACCCCGTGTACGCACGCTCCGTTTGGCTCGTTGGCGCCGAGGTCAGCTGGGTTCCGATGCGTGCAAACAACGGATTCGTGCTTGATTTGGACGCGATTCCGGAACAAGACGCGCAAGCCGCTCGCGTACTAATCATCAACTATCCAAACAACCCGACGGGTGCACGCGTCGAGCGAGAGTTCTATGATCGCGCGGTAGCTTTCGCGCGTCGGCACAATGTCTTACTCATCAGTGATCTTGCCTATAGTGAACTTTGTTATGGCGGCGAGCCTGCACCGAGTGCGCTTGAGGCGGATCCGGAGTGCGAGACAACAATCGAGTTCCACTCTTGCTCAAAAACTTTCAACATGGCGGGACTGCGGATCGGCTTCGCCGTCGGCAATACCGACGCCATCGGGGCGCTTGCGGCATATCGAACTAACGTGGGTTATGGGACAGCGACCGCGGTACAGCACGCTGCATCGTATGCCCTGGATCATCGAACCGAGCTCGTGCCTGCTACGGTTCAGGAATATCAGCACCGCCGCGACACGATGATAGCGTCCTTCGCTCGTGCGGGATGGCGGATCT
>QHRJ01000272.1 GCA_003220075.1 Verrucomicrobiota bacterium | reverse complement strand
CACGTAACGGAATGTAGGCGAGAGCCAGTTGAAGTAATGACAACTTTGCGCAGCGCGCTGAATTCGTCGTTTCTCATCGACCACAGTAGGCGGCGATGGCGCCATCACTTCCCACATGAGCGGAGACCGATGCTCAGGGTCCGCGGCCAGTAGATTATGCAACAGCGTAGTGCCGCTGCGGGGCAGACCGACGATAAAGAGCGGTTGGCGGATTTCCTGGTGTCCGATTTCAGGGTAAAGCTGCCGATCTTGCTCCATCTGTAAACGTGAGCACAAGATCTGCACAATATTGGTTCTAAGAGCGATTTTTCCGATCCAGCTGAGTCCTGCCTCGCTGTGGCATGACTCAAGCAAACGCGAGAGCGCTTCAAAAAAGTCGCCGCCGCCGAAATCATCGAGTCCGCAGTGTCGCTTTGCCGCCTCGATCAAATCAGTCGCAAGCGTCCGCCTGGCTGGGAAATGCATTCTTTCCAGTAACGCGCCACATCCATTGAAAAGCCGGAGAGGGAGAAGTGGACGGGTTTGCTGGAGTGTCGTGACAGAGTTGTTCATTCGATTAAAGCCACCAATATGCCAGCGCTAGCACTGAATCACTATTGGACTTAAGGACTATGGAAACGAGACGCTAGGAGGCAAGTCAAGTCACGAATGGCAACAAAGCTGTGGTTCCGTCGTGCCAGTTGGTTGTTAGTTGCGCCTCTTCCCTTGGCAAAGGGAGAGGATGAGGTGAGGGGTTCGCGCTCCGCACGCAGCAACATTGGGTTGGATCAACCTCATCTTCCTGCTCTCCTCTCTGATCTGTGTTTAGCGCCAAAGGCGCTCTCTCTCGATGCAGCCTGGGGCAACGCCCCAGGATTCGTGTGAACCCCGACGCGCCAGCGCTGAAAGCGCGATTCACTTCCGGCACGCGTTTGCGGCGCAAACACGGCGTCGATTTCGATGAACGCTATGTTTGGGGATTGAAGCGAACCGACGTAATTGATTCGCGCCTTCAGCGCTTGTTTTTTTGAAGCCAAACTCTTTTCCTGGGGCGATGCCCCAGGCTTCAAATCATCCCGCGCTCTTGGCGCTAAGCAGTTATCAGAGGGGAGAGGCGAGAAAACCATGCCTCGAGTGGATGCGGAACTCCCCGCCTGCAACGCGCATAGACCGGTCGTCTGTTTCAAGCTAAAGGTTCGTCGATTTTTCCCGTTTGGTTGAGCTTTGATCTCCAAAACTGACAATCAACGAACGCCACCCGAGGGTTGCACAGAGCGAGTAATCACATCATCATCTTCGTATGCAAACAGAGAAGGCGACATTTGGGGCAGGCTGTTTCTGGGGCGTGGAAGAAACTTTTCGCAATTTAAAGGGCGTTTTGTCCACAGCTGTCGGTTACGCAGGTGGAACAAAAGAGAATCCGACCTATGAAGATGTTTGCACCGATAAGACCGGACACGCTGAAGTGGTGCAAGTGGAGTTCGATCCGTCGCAGATCAGTTACGACGAACTTCTAAATATTTTCTGGCCCAACCACAACCCGACGAGCTTGAACCGCCAGGGGCCCGATGTCGGAACGCAATATCGCTCAGTGATTTTTTATCATTCGCCGGAGCAGCAGGCAGCCGCAAACGCTTCAAAAGAGAAAATCGCCAAGAGCGGTCGATTCAATCGGCCCATTGTGACGCACATTGAACCTGCCCCGAAGTTCTGGCGCGCCGAAGAATATCATCAGCGTTATCTGCAAAAGCGCGGCCAGTCACATTGCGCGATTTGAGCGCGGTTTTCCGCAGTCCACGCGATTTCCGCCTCGCCCCGCTTGCGGGGAGAGGATTGAGGTGACGGGGTGCGTCACCATGCGTTGCGTGCCGATGCTGAACCCAAACAGTGCCGTCTCCGTTGAGAAGGAAGAGGTGACTGAGTTCGCTAGCAGTATTAATTGTAAAGCGATTTAGAAAACGCGTTTACTCGTGAAAACTGAACCTCAAGTTATTGGCACCAAAAATTTCGTCACCGACGCGGCTGATTTCATTCTCGCGCAAGCGCAACACGCTCTTGGCGAACGCAACGAATTCCGGATTGCGCTCTCGGGCGGAAACACCCCGCGACCGGTTTACACCCTGCTTGCCGCGATCGGGCGTGATCTGCCATGGGATCTGATTCGAATCACGTTCGGAGACGAGCGTTGCGTGCCGCCGGACGATGCGGAAAGCAACTTTAGAATGGCCCGGGAAACTCTGCTGGCGCCAGCCGCGGTTCCGGAACAATCGATTCTACGGTTGCGCGGCGAACTCGATCCGCAAACAGCGGCGCAGGAGTATCAGGATCATCTCGACGACATTGCTGCTGAGGGTGGCGAACCAATTTACCGGCACGACCTGATTCTTCTCGGTTTGGGCGATGATGGTCACACAGCGTCGCTGTTTCCGGAAACCGCTGCGCTAGACGAGACGATACGCCGGGTGATGGCAAATTTTGTTCCCAAGTTCAACACGTGGCGGCTGACATTTACATTTCCACTCATCAACGCCGCGCGGCGCATATTGTTCCTGGTAGGCGCATCGAAAAATCCCGCGCTCATCGAGCGCGTATTGCAAGGCGACTCGCAGTACCCC
>QHRJ01000160.1 GCA_003220075.1 Verrucomicrobiota bacterium | reverse complement strand
ACCGCCGCGACGTCTTTCTCCGCCAGCGCATCCATAATTTCCGCAAGATGGGCCGTTGCCGCCGGCTCCATCCGATCAAGCCAGCGAAAATCGGTTAAGACGCGAAATCCAGGAGTCACCTCCTTCATCATCTCGCGGATTCGCAGCGCCACAGTTTCCACTTTTTTCTTCGTTACCTCTCCAGCTGCGCTAATCACCAATAGCCGCTTCGATTGATCGGATTCGACGGAATACATCGATACGGGCGCTAGACTTTAATCACGGTTTGGCTTTGGCGCCGGGCCCTGGCTTATCGGAACTTCGTCTTCTTTCGTCTGAATTTTATCGCTGCCGCATACGCCGCCAATTCTCCTCTGGGATCTCGCCAGGAAAAAGTTCGCACCCGCGTCCGTCCTTTTGCACCGTGATAGGTGACAGAGTAGAAGCGGCGCGTCTCGTAGCGAGAAACCCCAACGACCGGCTGCTTCAAACGCAGTTTGTTGAGAATGCGCGACGGAATTGGCTGGCTGCGTTTATTGGGGAGCAGGCGAAGAACGCGATCGCGCCAGCGATGTGCCGCTTTGAGCGACTCCTTCGAATGTCCGGCGAAATGTTTGCTGTATTCCTTTTTATTGCGCGTGATTGCCACCTGATAGCCACTTGGCAAAATGCGGATATTAGTAAACTCGCGATATGCTCCTTGCCGTTTCTTCATTCCGCCACCTTGCCACCGTCTTTGTAAAATGGAAGAACGTCTAACGAAAAATCGATATTTTTTTTGATCTGCCGAACGCAATGGAGTCATTCGCTAAATTTGAACACGAAGGGTGGCAGCGTGTTGCCGACAAATACGATTCGGTGTGGGCGAGATCGACCCGGCAGTTCATCCCACTACTACTCGATGCCGTCGAGGTTACCTTAAACATGTCTGTTCTCGACGTTGGCTGTGGCCCCGGCTACGTCGCGGCCGCGGCGGCCGAACGCGGCGCAGCACCGCGCGGCCTCGATTTTTCCGGGGAAATGCTCGCAATCGCGCAAAAGATGTTTCCGCGAATCGAATTCTGCGAAGGCGATGCGCAAAATCTCCCTTTCACCGATGCGACCTTCGATCGCGTTCTGGCCAACTTCGCTTTGCTCCATGTGTCTGCCCCGGAACGCGCTTGTGCTGAAGCATTCCGCGTCCTCAAGCCCGGCGGAAAATTCGGCTTCACGGTTTGGGCGGCGCCGGAGGAAAATCCATACGCAAAGATCATCGACGACGCCATCCAGGCACACGCTGATCTCGAGGTCAATCTTCCAGCCGGCCCGCCGCATTATTTGTTTTCTGGTCGGGAAGAATTTCGGCGAGCACTCGAACGGGTCGGATTCAATGGCGCGTCAATGATTTTTAAACTTCACACCATTCAATGGAACGTGCCTGCGCCGCGCTATCCATTCGATGCGGAACGAGACGCCGGTGTGCGCACTCGCGGATTGCTTGCGCGCCAGACATTCGAGAAACTCCGTGCCATTCAGCGAGCGATCGAAGAGTCCGTTCGCCGCTATGCTAAAGGCGACACCTTCTCTATTCCTAAAGCAGCCTATGTCGTTGCGGTTAGCAAGACGTAGAGACAGGACTACCGAGCACTGACGACAGACCACGGACTCCAATTTGGAAAAAACGATAACTCGCGATCCTAGTCTCCGTCTCTACTTATAGTTGTATTCGATTATGAAACTCCTCGCCATCGTCCTTATCCTCTTCTGGGGTTCAAATGTCGGATCCGCGGCTGAGAGAGACGCCGTCATTACCGAGAACGAATTGGGCCGGCGAACGCAGGAGCTGTACGACGCCGTGGTTCCCGGCGATCAGGCTCCCTGGAAGAAGTATTTCGCCGACGATTCCATTTTCTCTGATGAAAAGGGACGTACTATGGATAAGGGCCAAGCTGATTGCGGATATCACGCCGCTGCCAGCTGGATATTCCGGCACGATCAAACTCGATCGTGTCCAGAGTCGGATTTACGATAACGTGGCTATTCTTAGCTACGACGCTAACGAGACGGAGACGACTTTTGGCCAGAAGCTGCGCGCGCGTTATCATGTTACCGACACCTGGCTGCGGCGCGACGGTAATTGGCAGATCGTCGCCAGCCAGGCGCATCGTTATTATGAAGATCCGGCGGTTGGCAAAGCTGATCCAAAGAAGTTCCCTGACTTCACCGGCAGCTATGAGCTTGCATCCGGTCAAACACGGATCGTGTTTACGGACGGCGACAGCTTATTTGTCGAGCGAAATGGAAAGAAAGACCAATTATTTCCGGAAACACCTGAGCTTTTCTTTCGCAAAGGCATCGAAGGCAGAATCCTGTTTCGTTACGACAAGGACGGGAAAGTCGACGCGCTTATCGACCGTCGAAACAACGAAGACGTTATCTAGCGCAAGATTGCTGACAAGTAAGCAAAGCGCTTGTAGTCGGCGACTGATGGCCATTGGGCACAATTTGATTGCGCATGAGGAACACAGGCCTGTGACCTGTGCGCCCAGCGGGGATTCTCCCCGCTGTTTTTCAGATTGGGTCGCAGCGGAGTAAAACTCCGCTGGGCGCACAGGTCACAGGCCTGTGTTCCTCATGAGGTGGCTCCGCGGAGCATCGCCCTACAAACCAAAGACTATTGCGAGACTCTTTCGGTTTTCTTTTGGTAAACCAGATCCGCCGCAGCAACGTCCTCTGCCGCTACGCCTACCGACTTAAATAGCGTAATCTCGTCTATCGACTGCCGCGCGGGTTGTTTGCCGGCGATCACGTCGCCGATCTCGATCGGTTCCTTCCTCGCCGCGATGACGTCGCCGGATTCCTTGAGCGCCGCCTCGCGCGATTCCACATAGATCGTCGACCGCCGCAACACTTCGTCATCCAACTCGCGCCAATTCGGGCGGGTCGCGCCGACGGCGTTGATGTGCGCGCCGGGCGCGAGCCATTCACCCCGCAGGACGGGCGTGGTTGCGGCGGTTGCGACCACGATTACATCCGCGCCCTGCGCGGCTTCTTCAGGCGATTTTGCGGCGAGCACCTTAAACTCGCGTGCGAAACGCTCAGCATTCCGCGGACTCCACACTCTCACTTCAGTAAACTCTCGCACCAGACGGAGCGCCTCGAGATGGCTTCGCGCCTGCACTCCCGATCCAAGGATCGTTAGCACTTTTGGATCGGTGCGAGCGAGTAACTTCGTCGCCACCGCTGATACCGCGGCTGTGCGCATTTCGGTGATGAGCCGGCCATCCATAACTGCCAGCGGTTCCCCCGTCTCCGGACGGAAAAGTAAAATCATCGCATGATGGGTGTGCATGTCCTTGTTTTGTGGATAGAACGTTACCAACTTGGCCCCGAGTGCGCGCCCGCAAGCTGGCATGACCCCAAAGAAGCCGGCATACTCAGATACCGGTAGGACCGTTCGCAACGGTTGTAGAACGGCGCCGGCCGAAAGGTCCCGCAAGGCATCGGCCATCGCCGGAATCAAATCCTTCATTCGTAAAAGCTTTCGAATTTCGTCTTCGTTAAGAACCATTGGAGAGCTTGGCATAGACGTTACCAGAATAATACTCGACAAACCTGCTCAGTCTGTCATTCCGAGCACAGTCGAGGAATCTCTAACTATTCTTCCCTGAAAAAGCTAGAGATGCCTCGACTGCGCTCGACATGACAAAGCGCCCATTTGGGAACGATGCCGGATCTGAAAACTTGGCTTCTTTTTTCAACTCTCATGATGCTTGCACGGCACTGTGGTTTATTTCAAACGCAGCCGGGAAATATCTAATTTGATATTCTCACGCGCCTTTCGCCGTTCCTTGCGTGTTGCCCTGAGGTAAAGAACTGTTCCACCAATGCCAAATGCGGCCGCGCCGAGAAAATTGGCCGCGGGACTTCGGCTCCAAAGGTACGCTCCGAGAATTGCGCCAACACTCACGATCAAGTCGCGCACCAGGTAATAGGCGCCGATCATCTGGCCTCGCCGTTCCGGTTCGCTGTAACTAACGATAAGGGCTTTGCGTGAGGTATCGCCGAACTCTTTTAGGCCCCGAATAAAGAAGGCGATCATCAGCGCGGGAAAGCTACGCGAGAAGAGCAACACAATTGGGAAAAGCGTGAACATTACGAAAGTGGTGACAACAAAGGGTTCGCGCTGTTGTCTATCGGCAAAGTGAGAACTAGGAATAATACATAAGCTTGCAGTCAGCACCTCGATAGTAGTAAGAAGTCCTACTTGTTGTCCGCTGGCTCCCGCGTAATCCATGGCGAAGATCACGACCCAGGCGAAAGGGATTCGTTCGCAAAAGCGAACCAAAATATCGCTAAGCAACAACCAGCGCATCGGCGCGTCGAACTCGCGCAGGCAGCGCAGAAAATTCCACCGCTCGGGCGTTGGCGCAGTCTCTTCACCTTCTTTTACTTCTTCGCGTAATTCCCGGAGGGCGATGAAGGTAGCGCCGGCGAGCAGGATCGAGATAATAAGCGCGACGCGAACTCCCGGGATCACACCGAAGCGATCGATCAAAATTCCACCCACTAGCGGCGCGACCATGATCGGCACGCGCTTTATCACCATCTGAACCCCGATTCCCATCGAGTATCGGTTGGCCGCAACGGTCGCGCCGACGAGCGAGAAGGTGGCGGGGAGGGAGAAACAGGTCCAGGAGAGAAACAAGAACATTCCGGCGATGACCGCGCTCCAATGCGGAAGCAGCAGAACGAGTGCATATCCAGCAATCGAAATCAGGTTGAAGGTGATGAAAGCCCGCCGGTGTCCCCAGCGATCGGCCAGCAATCCTCCGGGATAGGCATAGATCGCGCTGACCAAAGTGCGCAGACCGTCATAAAGACCAATGATGAAGACGCTCGCGCCAAGAGTTTGGAGATATTTCGGAACGAAACGCATCCATAGTTCTTCCCCGGTTCCGATGACGAAAATCGCGACCAGAATGATGACGAGATTACGTTTGAGCGCGAAAAAATCCGCGAACTGCTTTCCGCGACTTATTTCTGGTTGATTCGGCGCTTCCATTTGGCGTTAGGCGGATGGAGAACGAACGCGAGCTTGAGATTTCGCTGACTTATCGGCCGAAGCCGCCGAAATACAAACAATTCGACGCAAGGGAGTCGCCGCTATAGTCTCATTCCTGTTCACAAATGGGGGACGATAAGATCAACAATCTGCCGCATGCAATTGTGCGCGGCGGCGCGACCGGCTTTGCGCAGAAGATTCAAATCGGTTCGCACCATCTCACCGGTGACGAACCAGTTTCTTTTGGTGGGACTGACACGGGGCCGTCACCATATGATCTGCTCCTGGCTGCGCTTGGCGGTTTTACGTCGATGACGATCTCGCTTTACGCCCGGCAAAAGCGTTGGCCGCTTGAAGAAGTAACAGTTTCCTTGTCCCATTCGAAGATTTATGCGGTCGATTGTGCCGATTGCGAAACAAGAGAAGGAAAGATCGATCGAATTGAGCGCGAGATTCAACTCTCTGGTCTGCTCACGTCCGAACAACGATCGAAGTTGATGGAAATTGCAGACAAGTGCCCGGTGCATCGGACGCTTACCTCGGAAATTAGTATTAGGACAAAAGAGAAAGCTGGTGGTTGATGGAGCGCGGATCAATCTGCGCGTTTTGCGAGGGCGAAAGCTAGCAGCGAAAGCAATTGCAAAACGACTGAGAAGATGACGAGGATAAGAATCGATTTTTCGTAGAGAACGCCCATCACCCAACTGCCGAGAAACCAGGCGACGCCGAAACCAGTATCGAATAGACCAAAGCCGGTGGCTCGGACATCACGGTGAAGCAGAGGAGCGATGACGGACTTCAAGAGCGAATTCTGGGCACCCATTCCGATTCCCCAAAGAATCATTCCGCAAAGGACAATCCAAGACTGGCCGAAAAAGACGAGAGGCGCGGAAAAGGCGGAAACAAAAAAAACGGCTATCAGGATGGATAAACCAGCTTTATCAAACCATTTTCCGAAAACGAGGGCACTCGCTCCGCCCAAAGCCATTGCTACAGCATAGTAGATTGGAATAACTGGTCCGGCGACCGATCCGCTTCTTTGAAAGTGGTAGGCGATGAGCGAGAAATCGGCAAAGCCGGCGGCAATAAAAGCGCCCGCAACTAGATAAAGCCAATAAGGGCGCGAAAATCCTTTGGTTTCCAGACCATGACCCGCCTCCAACTCGCGCGGATTAGGGAAAAGCTTACTAGCGACGAAAACAATCGCGATCGTAAGGAGCGCGGAGACTAGCAGCAGCGCGAAACCGGTTCGATAACTACCATGCCTGAATAACACCAACGAAATAATGAGCGGCCCCAAGGTCGCTCCAGCCTGATCGAATGCTTCGTTCAAGCCGAAGACCCAACCGCGGCCAAGTTTGTGACCGGCGAATGATAGCATGGCGTCAGTAGATGGTTTGCGGATAGCGCGCCCGGTTCGCTCAGCTACGATCAGACCGGCAGCAAGAGGCCAGTTGCCGGCCAGAGCCAGTGCTGGCACTGCCAGCATGTTCACCATATAACCGACGATAGTAACCAGCCAGTATTTGCCCGTTTTATCGCCGAGGTAGCCGCTAAAAGAACGTAGCGCGTATCCAAGTAATTCCCCGAGTCCGGCAGTGAAACCGATAACGGCAGCGCTGGCACCGAGATGTCCGAGGAATTGCCCAGTGACGCTGCGTGCGCCTTCGTAGGTAAGGTCAGCGAAGCCGTTGGCAATACCGAGGATGAGGACAAATCGAAATGCAGTCGCAGCGGTGAGTGACTTTTGTTGGTCGGGCACCGTTGCGTTCCCGCTCGTGTTCGAACTACTGAGGCGAGCTCGACTGTCCACCCACCGGCTCAGTATCATGCAGCCGACCGAAATCGACCGTAAGCTTTCTATCTCCTGACTCAGTATAGATTTCGACAAAACGTTCACCAAAACGAACGTCGCGCCAGTTATAATCCTGTTGGGTTTGTACCGCTGCCGGAATAACTGGGTCAATTCCGACAACCGAAGCGGTGAATAAGGCTCTGCTTGCTCTAAGCGATTCCGGCGTCTCGCCATAAAGCGGGCTTTGCTCGTCGATCGTATGACGAAGGGTGAGTGCAGCCGGAAAGGAAATAAGGCGGTCGAAATGCAGTTTCAAATTATAGAAATGTCTGAAGGTGTCACCTTCCAGAATGGGTTCATCACGGGTGAACATGATTCTGAATTCCGCTTCGACCATACTTTGCGCGCGCAGGTTGCCCACCCGTAACATCAGAGTAGGTCGCCCATTCAATGTTCCGATGACAATTGGTTTGCTGAATAGAATTCGCGCCGCGGGGCGGGAGAAGCGAACAAAGATCAAGCCGGTCATGACGGCGAGACCGAACATGCCGTTGATGATCTCGATGGTAGTGACGATATGACCGTAAAGGGTTTGTGGATACCAGTGGCCGTAACCCACGGTGGCGAGCGTTTGCACACTGAAGAAAAAAGCCTCCAGGTAAGAGCCGGGCGTCATTCCGGCAATGCATTCGCCACCGAGCGCGTAGATGGCGGCGAAAATGACGTTGATGACGATATAAATGCCCGCGATGAGAGCGGCGAACTCTGGCCAACTTAAAGCCAGTAACCATTGGTAGGCGTCGCGCCACTCCCTCTTTTCCAGATTGAGTTTGAGAAACTCAACCTGACCGGAGCGGACGGACACGGGCTTAGGCATTGCTCACCATCAAAGTAAAAATTAGAAAGTAAAAAAGAGAAAAAAGGAGACCAAAGAGCAGGGAGCAAGGAACAAAACCGGGCTAGTCTCTGTTATTTACCGCCCTGAACCGAAAGCTCCCAGCGGTAGCCATCAGGATCATGGAACCATAAGCCCATATGTTTCGAGCCCGGAGCTTCCGGCCCGATCTCGTCACCGGGATCTTCGATGTCAACTTTGTGTTTCTTCAAGTGCGCCAGCGCTTTTCTTAGCGTTGCCATATCCGGCAGATGGAAAGACATGTGGTCAAGTGTTGACGGTGATGGTTGCCCTTTAAAGAGGGCGATCGTGATGTTGTCGTTGCCGACCGCAACACCGTTCTGGAAGTCGAATTCCTTGCGCAATCCTAGCGTGCGTTGAAACCATCGGGCGCTCTTCTTCGGATCGCGTACCGCCAGCCCAAAATGCCCGACCACGCCAAGAGCAAACGGAGTTTTCATCCTACTATCGTATCGGATACGCTTGAAGGAACAGATGGCTTGCCTTCGGCACTTAATCCAAGCGCTGCACCAGTAACCAGACTAGCCCCGAGAGGATGCCGGCAAAAATGGAAAGGACAATGGTAGTGCGCCGAGTGTGCCGGCGTTTGAACTCCGGCACAGGGATATCGTCGTGAATGCGACTCGCCTCGAACATTACCATTAGAAAAAGCGTTACCACGAAGCCAACGACGCCCCATTTTAGAGCCCCGAGAATGGTGTCGAGCATTTGCGTCTCGACTGTAATCGGGGCGTCTTTGGATTCAAGAGAAGCGCATGCGAGACAGTTGCCGAACGAGGAACCTCGCTGAAAAGCTTCTCGTTATCTGCACCGTCGTGCTCCCCATTCGCCTCTCCCTTTGCAGGGAGAGGCTAGCGTGGGGAGTTCCTCAGCGCGCCACGTTGTTAAACGCCGCAGCAGGACGTCGTAAAACACGCCGCGTGAGAAATCAGTGCATGTAAAGAGCACTGCTCGTGCCAGCAACTCTTTGTACCCTCAAAATGCAACGCGAAGATCTATATATGTATCATACTGGGCGACATTTACAGCTCAATATCAAAAGCTCTTCGATCGAAAATGTTCAGTCATCAAATATAAGAAGATTGTAAGCTTGTCCGACCTTTGAGTGGGCCGAGCGAAACGCAAAATATCGACAAGGCATTTTAACTTACTTGGAGTGAAATAGTTACACGATTCCAACACGTCCTGTAACAGAAGCCGACGTTCTTACCTCACACTCGCCCGAGATTTTGCCGGTGTTCCAGCGGTGGGTGGTAAAGCTTTCTGAATACTTTGGGCGAGGTTTTTCGCCGAACCGCGTCCCCAATAGTGAAAGAAAATAATCCGCGGTTCTTCGCTAATCATGTGTGAGTGGATGGAAACAATATTGATGCCCGCTTCTCGCAATGATTTCAGGGCCTTTCGCAATTCGTTTTCCGTGACTGCGAAGTCCCCATCAACCACCGCATTCTCATCACTACCGGCAAATGCCGCCCAGGTATTGACGCCCATACTGCTATCGATGGTAACGCCGTGCATTTTCGCAGGGCGCCCGAAGGTGAATTTGATCATGCCCTTATTCACCTCACCGCTGATATGAAAAATTTTATTAAGTGGATCAGCGGTAATTGTACTAACGTCAGGCAACGCTGGCTTGAGGAAAGAATCGGCCGGCGTTAGATGAGCGGTGCGAAACTCCCTCACCTTGTCGTAGAGAAGCCGGACGGAAGAGGCAAGATGCTCAAGCGTGCCTTCACCTTCGATGTGCATGAAGAACAGTCTGGGATGGTCGAAAAAGAAATGATTGTGCAAAGCAGTAACGCTTAAGCCGCTTTCCAAGGCCACGAACATCGCAAGATTAACTTCGTCCTCGAATAGAACGGTATCACCCATGACCATGGCTTCATTATGTGTGGCCTTGGTAAATGCGGCCCAGGTGCTAAGTCCCATGAAGGCTGGTATTTTCCAGCCATCAACGGAAACCGTGATATCTTCGCGGGTGAAACTGATTTTGTAGGTGTCTTCCTTTTCGTTAAGCTTACCTTTTAAACCCGTCACTTGATCAATCTGCGCGGTGTTTAGAGTAGCGCCGGTGGCACTAAGAATCGTTATAACTAACAAAAATAAGACTTTAATTTTCATCTTAACGAATCCTCTAATCTTGGAAAATCTCTAGAAACCACTGTTAAACCTCGAGCGTTGCATCGACATTCACTAGTGGATGGCATCACATTCGTGAGATGGCATCGGTGTTATTCCCAAGCGGATCATGCGACCGTGGTTATCGGCGTGGTGAATGACCTCTGCGCAGGGACAAGATTCTTCTCGCCCCGGACGTGCGGAAGGACGTCCCTCCAAGCTCGCTCCGCGCCCCGATGCTGTGGAAAATCATACACCGCCATATCGCCGTTTCCATTTCGCGGAATCGTCTAATGCTCATTCCGTCATCTCGAACCGCTCTGAGGTCGAGCGCGCCCTCGCCGGAAAAGTAAGGGTCACAGTCGTGCCGCGATCAACTTCACTTGCCACCGCGACTGATCCACCATGCAGATCGGTAATGGATTTGACCAGGGCCAGACCCAGGCCTGTTCCCTGTGAGCTGCGCGACGAATCGACCCGATAAAATCGATCGCATACGCGCGCGAGATGTAGTGGCGGGATTCCGCAGCCAGTGTCTTCGACTGCGAGCTCGGTGCGATTCGGCTTTGTCTCGGTAGTGATGGTAATTTTGCCGCCGTCAGGAGTGAAGCGGAGGGCGTTATCGAGAAGATTACTCAAAGCCCGATCGAATAATAGCGCGTCGGCATAGACTTCGCCGTCACCTTTGTTGCTAATGGAAATACCTCGCTCTTCCGCGATCGTCCGATAATAGGCCGCGATCTTTTCAATCGCGGGCCCTGCGGCAAAGATGTTTCGTTCGATTTGGCGATCAACTGCTTCGGCGCGCGCGAGAAATAACAGGTTGTCGACAATACCTGAGAGCCTTTCGCATTCGGCGGCGATCGATTCAATGACGTTGCGATAGTCCTCCAAGGTGCGCGGCCGAGTTAAGATAACTTCAGCTTCTCCACGAATATTTGAAATCGGCGTCCGAAGTTCATGAGCAAGATCAGCTGAGAACTGGGAGAGTTTGGTAAATGAATTTTCCAGCCGCGCCAGCATCTCGTCAAAAGCAGTAGCGACCGGCTGAAGTTCGCGCGGCCAGGTCTTCTTACCCACGCGTTCGTCAAGATGGGCGGGGCCGATGCGTTCGAGCGATTGCGTCATTTGCTGTAACGGCCACAGGCCGCGCTTGGTAACAGCGATCGCGATTATTGCCGATGCCAGGATTCCGAGACCGAGGGCGCCGCCAAGAACGAAAGCGAATTGAGTGGCAAACTGCTCGTCGCTCGACCGATCTTGAGCGAGTTGGATAATGTAGGGCTGGCCATCTGCCTCTTCGATTGCCGCCACCAGCGAAAATAATTTCTTGCTGATTCGATAATTTTTCGGGCGGTAAACTGAATTCTTATCTTGTGGATCAGGAAAAGCAGACGGAGGCAAAAAAACGCTCATTTTGGGGGTTTCAGTGACGACGTCACCCTTGGAGTTCATCACTCGCATTCTTGAAAGGCGTGGCGTACCACGATCAAGTAAAAGGCGCCGAGCCCACAGGAGAGAAGAAAGGCTGCGACCAGAGTAAAGAGAAGGACGAGCTGGGACGCAATCGATCGCGGCCTAGTCTGACTTAAGAACATACCCGACGCCGCGGATGGTTCGCACCAGTTTCTTTTTGAATGGATCGTCCACTTTTGCCCGCAAGCGCCGTACCATCACATCGACGACATTCGTGTTGATGGGGAAATTAATATCCCAAATTTGGTTCGCGATTTCGTTGCGCGACACAACTTCACCGGCCCGCCGGACCAGGTGGGCCAGGAGCAAGAATTCCTTGGAAGTGAGATGGAGCGGGGTCCCGGACCGACATGCCTTATGCTTGCGGGTGTCAATCTCCAGATCGTGTATGTGCAAATTCTCCCGCACTTGTCCACTCTGGGAACGGCGCAAAATTGATCGGACCCGGGCCAGTAGTTCCGAAAAGGCAAAAGGTTTTACTAAATAGTCATCGGCGCCTAACTCGAGTCCTTTCACTCGGTCACGAACGCTATCGCGGGCGGTCAACAAAAGAATGGGTGTGCGCACGTCCTTTCTTTTGAGCGTCGCTACGATCGACCAACCATTTCTTTTCGGCAGCATTATGTCGATGATGAAAAGATCGAACGTCTTGGCCAGCGCTAGATCCAATCCGGCTTCTCCATCTGAAGCGGTGGTAACTTGAAAACCTGCTTCGCCAAAGCCCTTGGCCAGGTAGGCGGTCGTCTTCTTTTCATCCTCGATCAACAGGATTCGCATTTAAGTAAATCGACCAATGATGCGCTATTGGGCCGGTCGATGCATTGTTTTTCTTCGCGGCGACTTGACTTCGACCGGCGCCTCGGCGGTATAGTTACGGCCTATGTCATTGGTCTTTGAGGCGATTCAAACGGAAGGGTTGGCCGAAATTTCTTACTTGATCGGAGACGACGAAGAAGGCATCGCGGCGGTGTTCGATCCGCGGGCGGATGTTGAAGTTTATCTGGACTTGGCGCGCGCAAAAAACGTTGCGATCACGCATATTTTCGAAACTCATATCCATGCCGATCTCGTTAGTGGGGCGCGTGAGCTTAGCGGCCGGATTGAATCGGCAAAGATCTACGTCAGCCACGAAGGAGGCGCACACTACGGATTCGAAAACGAAAAAGTCAGCGAGGGCGACAAGTTTACACTTGGCGCCGTCATTATCACCGCGCGCCATACCCCGGGTCACACGCCCGAGCATATGTCGTATTTGTTGGCCGATACGGAACATCCGGAAATCCCGTGGGGAGTTTTGAGTGGCGACTCGCTTTTCGTAAATTCAGCGGGCCGTCCTGATCTGCTTGGCGAAAAAGAAACCGGCAAACTTGCCGCCCAACAATTTCACACGCTAAGCGATTTCTACATGAGGTTGCCCGATAGTGTGATCATTTATCCCGCGCACGGTAGCGGTTCGCCCTGTGGCGCGGAAATAGGTGATCGGCTAAACAGCACCATCGGTTACGAGCGGCCGCTCAATCCATTCCTCCAATTTAAGGACGTGGAATCATTCACCCGTTTTGCGGTCTCCACCGCGCCGCCGATTCCCAAATATTATCCGCGGATGAAAAAAGTGAATGCGGAAGGCCCGGAAGTGCTCGGCGGTTTACCCCGACTCGCTGGTCTGCCGCCAAAGGCATTCAAAAAAGCGATCGATGAAAAGGCGGGCATTCTTATCGACACACGTCTGATGCTGGGCTTTGGCGCCGCGCATATTCCGGGAGCGCTGAACATCGGAGGTTCGCCAATGCTTTCGATCTGGGCTGGGTCGCTTCTGGATCCGGAACAACCGATTTTGCTGGTGCTGGAAAATGACGATGATCTCAATGAAATCGTGCGCCTGTTTATTCGCACCGGTTTCACCAAATTCGCCGGTTATCTCGTCGGTGGAATGAAAGCGTGGGACAACGCTGGTTATCCATTCGCCCAAGTTGCGCAAATGAGTGTGCACGATTTGAAAAAGGCGGGGCGGGAATTGCAAATTCTCGATGTGCGTTCGAACCGCGAGTGGAAAGGCGGCCACGTCCCAGGTGCGCGGCACATTTTTCTGGCGGAACTGTGGAAGCGGTTTGGCGAGCTGGATAAATCGAAGCCGACCGCGGTTTACTGCGCGAGCGGATATCGCGCAAGCATCGCTGCCAGCATTCTAAAAGGTGAGGGTTTCGCTGACGTGCGCAATGTCCCGGGTAGCTGGCACGCCTGGAAACAAGCGGGCTATCCGGTCGATCGCAACGCCGCGGAAAAAGCAGCCTAATTTCGCCCCATGATCATGCGGGAGAAAGAACCGTTGAATCTCGAGATGCCGTTCGGCGCGCTCGACGGTTTTGTTACGCCAAACGAGCGCTTTTACATTCGTTGCCATTTCCTGATCCCGAAAATCAACGAACGCGATTGGCGTTTAAGAGTAGGAGGCAAAGTGGCGCGACCATTCGAGGTGACCATGGACGACTTACGCCAAATGCCCACGCAGACGATCACGGCCACGCTGGAGTGCGCTGGTAACAGCCGCGTTTTTCTTGTTCCGAAAGTTAAAGGTGTGCAATGGGAACTCGGCGCTATCGGCAACGCGGAGTGGACTGGCGTGAGACTGCGCGAATTGCTGCAACGCGCCGAGATGGCGAACAATGCGCGTGAAATCATTCTCGAAGGCGCTGATAACGGCACCATCGCCGAGCCACCGCGTCCGCCTGGCAAAATAAATTTCGCGCGCAGTCTGCCCGTCCAAAAGGCAATGGATGATGTAATGCTGGCTTTCGCGATGAACGGCGAGCCGCTCAGCGCCGCGCACGGTTTTCCGCTCCGCGCGATTGTTCCCGGTTGGTACGGAATGGCGTCAATTAAATGGCTCCAGCGGATCATTGTCACCGATCAACCATTCAATGGTTACTATCAATCGATTGACTACGCCTACTGGCAACGCGGGGAGAGCGGGCCGGCCTTTGTTCCATTAGCTGAAATGCAGGTGAAAGCGGAGATCGCGCGGCCCGAGAATAACGAAGTCATTCGCGCGAATTCAAAGTATCTAGTTAAAGGCGCGGCCTGGACTGCGGAAGCTATCGTTACCAAAGTGGAAGTTAGTTGCGATAGCGGCAGGTCGTGGAGCGAAGCGACTCTCAACGGGGAGGCGACTGAAAATGCGTGGCGACTCTGGGGGTTCGAATGGCAAACTCCAGCTCCGGGCAATTACATTCTGATGGCGCGCGCCACAGACTCACGTGGACGGATTCAGCCGACGGAACACAATCTCGATGGCGGCACCTACATGATCAGCCATTGTTTGCCGGTCGAAGTGGAAGTGCGCTTGTAGCCGCGGTCGCTGGCCGCGGTATCGCTTCATTGTTTCGAGAAGCCGCGGCCAGCGACCGCGGCTACAACTACGCGCTCTTTTCGATCGGCACGCCGACACGATTGCCCCACTCCGTCCACGAACCATCGTAATTCCGAACGTTATTTAGTCCGAGCAGATAGGTGAGCACGAACCAGGTATGGCTGGAGCGTTCGCCGATGCGGCAATAAACCACCGTGTCGATTTTCGGATTCATGCCGCAGCCCTGGAGATAAATTTTCTCCAACTCCGCCGCTGGTTTGAAGGTGCTATCATCATTGACCGCGGTTTTCCAAGGCACGCTTTTCGCGCCTGGAATATGACCGCCCCGTAGCACCCCTTCCTGCGGATATTCCGGCATGTGCGTGATCTCGCCCTTGTATTCGCCGGGCGAACGAACATCGATCAACGGTTTGCTCGCTTTGCTTTGCGCCAGCGCCTCGTCCGCGAAAGCGCGAATCTCCTTATCGTAACGCCGCGCCGGAACCGGATAATTTGTGCGCGGATATTTGGGCACTTCGCGCGTCATCTCGCGGTCTTCGGCTTTCCATTTGTCGCGGCCGCCGTTGAGAATTTTCACCTTGTCGTGTCCGAACAATCGAAATGCCCAAAGGGCGTAGCACGCCCACCAGTTGGATTTGTCGCCGTAGAAAATGCAGGTCGTTTCCGGCGTGATGCCGTTACGGCTGCACAGTTCCGCGAATTTGTCCAGCTGAATGTAATCGCGTATGACCGGATCTTGCAGATCGGCCCGCCAGTCTATGTGAACGGCGCCGAGAATGTGTCCGGTGTCGTAAAGCAAAATGTCTTCGTTCGATTCGACGATGCGAATGCCGTTGTCCTTTAAGTGTTGCGCCAGCCAGTCGGTTTCGACGAGCGCTTCCGGATGCGCGTAATTATTTGTCGCCATACCAGCACGTCTAGCTCCTGGCGAAGCCAGAGGCAAGTCGGCAATCGCGAGTTCTACGCTCTGAACTTTGCCGAGCGCGGTGCCAGCAAGAGATCGCGCCCGACCAGGTAAAGCAAGAGGCACAGCGCCGTAAACGGAATCAGCGCGAGCAGATCGGCGTGCGGTCCGGTGAAGAATGGATTGTGCGCTGTCGCCCACGCCGCGAGCCGCTCGTTCATCGGCGCCAGACTGGGCAGGCCTGCCATCATGGCAATGACGATGCCGGCGAGCGCGCCACCCGCGATGTAACCGGAGGCGAGCAACACGCCGGAGCTCTTGTCGCCCTCCGCCACAAGCTCATCATGGGTCAAATTGTGAGCGCGGAATTTATGTTTGCGCAGCCAGCGATCGACCAGCAAGCGAATCATGCCCCCGATGAAAATTGGGCTCGAGGAAGCGAGCGGAAGATACACGCCCACGGCAAAGGCGAGCGAAGGAATGCTGCTCATCTCGAGAGTGATCGAGATCATCACCCCTAACAATACCAATGCCCAAGGCAATTTGTGGCTCAGAATGCCCGCCGCGATCGTTCACAAGGTAACGTTGCGCCGGTCCGCCACTCGGATCGATCCGCTGCCACGAGCGATAGCTTTGCGGATCCATGCGAGCTTGTGCGCCTTTGATCCGCTCCGGCACGCCCAGTTCGGCGTCGTTAGGCGCGCACAGGTCGGCCGGAAAATTGCGCTCGATTTTGTAAACGACCTCGCCATTGTCATTGACCAGGTATTCACCCGGATCGAGGCCGGCCACAACGGAATTCACGCCACCTTTTTCGTTTTGCAAAACGCGATAATGCCCGGTCGTGTCGGGCTTCAACTTCTCCTGAAACGGCGGGAGATTGGCAACTTGGACCCGCGGCGGCGTCACGTCGGCCTGGACTTTTTGGAAGGTCATCGCCGGCACGTAGACGGTATAGGAATTATTTAGAAGGAGGAGAATCGGCCCGAGGACGAGAGCTGAAGCGAGGGAACCGGCGAGGATCGCGATCTGTTGAAACTTCGGCGTCGAGCCGACGAGAAAACCAGTTTTTAGATCCTGCGAAGTAGTGCCGCCATTCGAAGAAGCAATGCAGACGATGCCACCGATCGAGAGCGCAGTGACAAAATATGTCGGCCCGGTCCAACCGATGATGAGAAAGACCAGACAAGTGAGAAGAAGCGTCGCGACAGTCATGCCGGAGGTCGGACATGAGGAAGAACCGATCTCGCCGGTAAGATGCGATGAGACGGTGGTGAAAAGAAATCCGATCGCGACGATGAGCAGCGCGCCTAACAAGTTCCACTGCAAATGCAGTTGTGGCGCAATAATAATCATCAGCAGCAGCGCAATCGTTCCACCGATGACAAGCTTCATTGATAAATCCTGATCCGTGCGCGGCGTTTTGCCGACCGGTCCATGCATGCTGCGCAGATCGGCCAGTCCGCTCTTGATACCGTGCCAGATGAGCGGCAGCGATCGCACCATGCTAATGATGCCACCTGCGGCGACCGCACCCGCACCGATATAAAGCACATAAGCCTCGCGAATATCGTTCGGCGTCATACTGGCAATCGGCATCGCACCCGGCGCGATAATCCCCGAGTAGCTTTCGCCGAAAAATTTGATCGCGGGAATGAGCACGAGATAGGCGAGCACGCCGCCGGCGCACATAATGGAACCGATCCGCGGACCAATGATATAACCCACGCCCAACAATGCCGGCTCGATCGTCATCGAGATCGAACCGGCCTTGAACGGCGCGCCGAAGATTTTCTCGGGCGTGTTTTTCCAGGCGTTGAACGCATTCATCGCTGACTGGTAGATGAAGCCGATTCCAAACCCGGTGAAAATTGTCTTTCCGCCGGTCGCGGCTTCGTCCTCGGACTTGTTTTCCAATCCTTCGCGAGATGCGGCCGCCTTGAGTACTTCGGCGCAGGCGGTGCCTTCGGGATACTTCAGCAAACCATGCTGGTCGACAATGAGCGCTCGACGCAACGGAATCATCATGAGAATCCCTAACAGACCGCCGAGAGTCGCCACCAGCATGACACGCGTGATCTCGAGATCGAATCCAAGGATCATGATCGCCGGCATTGTCACGCCGAGACCGAAGGCGATCGACTCACCGGCCGAACCTGCCGTCTGCACGATGTTGTTCTCGAGAATGGTCGCGTCGCGCAGTCCTACTTTGGAAAGAAGCCGGAAGAGGGTGATCGAAATGACTGCGACGGGAATCGAAGCGCTGACTGTGAGACCCACCTTGAGGACAAGATAGAGCGATGAGGCGCCGAAGATGATGCCAAGCAGCGTGCCAATGATCAGAGGGATCGGCGTCAACTCGCGCATCCGGGTGCGGGCTGGGATGTACGGTTTGAAATTCGCCGCGAGCGGATTCTCCGGTTTGTACCCGACGATATCGGGCATTTCGTTAGGTGGATTTCTGAGGTCGATTTTTGCCATTCCGATTTATGAATCGCCCGACCAGTCGCCTAACGAGTCACGCGGTTCACGTCGCTCGCGTCGATCCCATGCGCAAGATCCATCGATAAAGCAGGAACGCTGTGACTGCGAAGGCGATGCCGCCGACGAAAACTGCAGCGGTTCCGAAGTTGGGCCCGACCAGCGAGAGCGGCGCGCCTTTCCCGGAGAAGACAACGATGGCAGAGAGCGCTACGCCGATAATGCTTTCGCCGACGATCAATCCCGATGCGAGTAACACGCCCAGTTGCTTTGTCGCTTCCGGCTTGGGAGTGCGGTCAGCGCGGCGGTCGAAGAGCCAACCCACGATCGCGCCCACGACAATCATGAGCGTGCTCTGCGTGGGCAGATATATGCCCAGCCCGACGGCGAGCGGGGGCACGCGCATGTGTCGCGTGGTGCGTGCGAGGATCTCGTCCAAAAGGATGATGCAAACGCCGATCAACGCGCCGATTCGGATCAGACTCCAGTCGATGTTCGCAGCGATGACGCCTTGCGCGAGTGAGGAAATGAGGCCCGCTTGAGGCGCCGGTAATGGATTCGAACGCAACTCGGCACCGGGCGCGCCAACGAAACCGTAAGCATGATTCACCAGATCGAGCACCGGCGGAATGACGAAGGCACCGGCGATTACGCCGATCACGAGTGCGACCTGCTGTTTCCACGGAGTCGCGTCAACAAGCTGCCCGGTTTTGAGATCCTGCAAGTTGTTATTAGCGATCGCGGCAACATTGAAAATGACCGCAGTAGTGAATAGAGCGAATGCCATCAAGGCTTTGCTTGCATCCGGCGAAACGTATGGCTTCACGCCAAGAACGAGGAGCAAGGCAGCACCGATCACCACCAGGATGCCAATGCCCGAGAGCGGACTGTTCGACGAACCGATCAGGCCCGCCATGTAACCGCAGACCGCCGAGACGAAGAAGCTCATCAAAAGGACATAGGCCACACCGCCGATTACGAGCGTAGTCATGTGCGCGCCGAGTCCACTCGTATTTGCGAAGTAGCCGAGCACCCAGCCGATCGGCAGCATGCAAACTAGCGTAACCAGACCGACGATGCCGATCGGAATATCGCGCTCGGTGATCGGCAGCGTGTCCGCTTTGCCGACCTTGCGTGCACGCGAAGCGGCCATCGCGCCGGCAAGGCCCTTCGCGACTGGCTGGACAAGTTTCAACAATGTCCAGATCGCCGAAACGCCGATCGTGCCTGCGCCGAGGAAACGGACTTTTTTGCTCCAAGCGCTTTGCGCGAGCTGGCCGGCAGCGGTCGTGAGATCGCCCACCAGCCCCGAGTAGTGTGGCACCCCCCAACCCCAGCCGATAAACGCGCCAATGAGCATGGCGATGCCGACCGACAAACCGACCAAGTGACCGATCGCCAGCAACGCGAAGGAAAGCGAGAAATCATAACCGCTTACCGCGCCCCGCCTGCCGATGCGAAACG
>QHRJ01000271.1 GCA_003220075.1 Verrucomicrobiota bacterium | reverse complement strand
ACACATTACTCCCGATATCACCCAGATGAGCGAGGCCCCCGCGCCGACAAGCGGAACAAGTTGCTCCCGATCTTTGGAGATTTCCCGGATCAGCATACGGGGTAAGCCAGAATCGGCGATATTGCTGACGAACATGGCAAAGGCGAGAACAAAGGAATATTTGCCAAATTCGGTAACGCTAACCGCGTGAGCAATGGTTAGGATCGTCGCCAAATAGACGACCCCACCGATGACAGAAGATCCGATTCCGAAAAAAGCGTTTTTGACAATCCGCTGCGACTGCTTCATGGAATCCACTTCCACGTGCCGCCCATCGCCTTCTGTAGATTGGCGTAAAGCAGGAGCCGCCTCGACTGAACTATGTTCAGCTCGTCCTGCTTGCCGACAAGTACCACCTCCGCATCAATCGCGGTCAGTGGTGGCGTGATGCCCTGCTGCTGTTGAGATTGAGCTACGCGCAGATCGCGGTCGAGTTTCCCGATCTCTCCTTGCAGAGTGAGAATTCTTTCGCTCAATGCATAGATTTCCTGGTAGATTCTGACGAGATCACTGGCCAGATCATTGCCAACTGCGCCCAGGCTAGCTTGCTCCGCGTTATACGTGTCCCTGCGCGCGCGCACAGTGTCGAGTTGCGCCCCGAAGTCAAAGATCGGAACGTCGACGGTGATTCCACCGATCAAGACGTGAGCATCGTTGTCAAAATCGGTGACATAGAGCGCTGACCCATGCAGAGTCACGGAGGGATAGAGTCGAAAGGTTTCCAGGCGGTAATCCTGCTTTGCCTTCTCGATCTTTGCCCGTTGCACCTGGAGCGACGGATGCAGGGCAAGCATTGTGTGAAACAACTGCGCCGCGTCCGGCGGCGCAGGCGGCTCGGGAAGTGTGCTGTTCAGACGAATGTGGGACGAGGACGGCAGGCCGAGGAGCCGGGTCAGCCCCAAGTACCCTGCCACGGCCTGCTCGTGAATGATTTTCGAAATAGATCGGGCGTCGTTGAGCTGTTCTGTGACAACCTTGACATCGATCGGGAGGAGCAATCCCTTCTCTTGTTCTTCTTTGTGGATATCGACAGATCGCTGCAACAGCGCTACTCTGCGGCCGATGGGCTGCACGCGGTTCTGTGCTGAAACGGTGTCGACGAAGACTTGGGTGACGCGATAGATGACCTCCTCGCGAGTAAGATGAGCCGTCCAGGCGAGGGCATTCCTTTGCGCTCTCTTAATCTCGACTGCCGGTGCATCATTGAATCCGAAAATACTCCCATCCTTAAAAACCGGATACTCCAACTTAAGGCCACCAATTCCTATCCCGGCGAGATCCACCTTTCTGTTCGCATTGACTCCGCCTCCGCTTGGAACCGTCGTGACAATGCGAAACTTGCCCGTCTGTTCGCCCGAGAATGCTTCCCCCGTGGCTGATCCCTTCAGGTTTGGCCAAAGCGAGGCCTGGGCGGCGCGAATCTCCTCACCTGCTGCCAGCAAATCGAAGCGAGTGGCTTCCAGTTTTGGGCTTTCACCCAATGCAATGGCGATGCAATCTTGGAGCGTCAGCGGATGCCGGGGAAGGTCCGGATTGTGAGTGCTTATTTTTTGTGCCGGTAACCTAAGAGGCAGGATTAGCAATAGGGCCGCTAGCGAAGCAGCCAGGCTATTTCGCAATATTAGATTTCGATGTGGAATGGACTTTGTCATTTTCTTGTAGGTATAGTTGACCAACTGTCACGACTTTTTCCCCCTCCTTTAAGCCACCCGTTACTTCCGTCATAGCATTTACGACGATCCCTAAACCCACCTTGCGAAGATTCGCGCGGCCGCTGTTGTCAACAACAAACACCGAGGCCCGGTCGCCTGACGGGTTAATTATTGCAACGCTGGGCACGGCGGGCACATCCTTGGCAGTGCGATGGATACGCGCGAACCCCGATAGACCTGGCTTCAACCGAAAATCCGGATTGTTAATTTCTACGTAGCTCGTGAAGGTCCGGGTTACCGGGTCAATGTTCGGATCTATTTTAAAGACTTTGCCCTGAAAGGTCTCTGCGGGAAAGGCGGGGAAACTGATTTCGGCGGAAAGGCCCAACTGCATGGAATAGATTTTTTCCTCCGTAACCTTCGCCGCCATCAGGACAGTTTCAAGCGCACCCAGTTTGATCACAATCTGATCATTATGTGTCGTCTCATCCGGATTTACGAGTCGCTCGAGCACGATGCCATCAATGGGAGATCTCATCTCCACGTGTTCAAGCGCGATCTCCGCCTGCCGGAGTCCCACAGTTGCCTTGGCCAACTCCTCGCGCGCATCAGCAAGTGCAATCTCCGCTTTCTCCAAATCGAGGGGCGTGCCCATATGCTTTTCTTCGAGGGCTGTATAGCGCTCGACTTGCCGCGTTTCGTTTTTGATTTTGATATTGCTCGTTTCGACAAATTGGCGGTTGGATTCGAGCGTTACCTGAATCAATCGATCGTCCCAGCGGACAAGAAGGTCTCCTTTTTTGACGATATCGCCAATCTTCACAGGGACCTCAAGGACTCGAGCACTAATCTGTGTGGTAAGAAGGACGGTGTTGAATTGCTCCACCGTGCCGCTGCCTCCGATGACTTCTTCAAGCGTTTGTCTGCGCACCGGAACGGTTTCCACGGGCGACGCCGCATGCACCAGGCGAGCCTTTCCAGTATCGGTGCCGATCATGTGAAGAACGGTCACGAACACGAGCAGACCAAGCAAGCAACAGACGACCAGGAAGACCACCCGATGGGAACGTTTCATCGGATCGAATTCGAGTTGCGGACAGTGCGCGACGCCGTTTCCCGGTTGTGGGACATGGTG
>QHRJ01000263.1 GCA_003220075.1 Verrucomicrobiota bacterium | reverse complement strand
CAACATTTCACGATGAGCTGAGCCGATGAAGAGCGTCCCGACTGAAGGTGGCACGACGATGGGTGCTGCCGCCCGCACGCCAAAGGCGCCGAGACTGCTGATGACGACAGGGGCATTCATCGCGTCAATGCGTCCGGCGCGAGTTTCATCAACGGTCTTGCGATAAACCTCGGTGAATTCATTCCAACTTTTTCGGTTTGCATCCGTGATGACAGCCGTGGCAAGGCGATCGCCCTCGATCGCTACTGCAATGCCAAGATCGAAATTTTCGCTTTCGACAATTGTCTCATCTTCTAAAATCAAACGTCGAAATGGCGCATGCCTTTCCATGGCACGCACAACTGCCCACCCGATCATGACCGATGGCGATGGCGCGTTCCGGTCGTTTTTCTTTTTCGCCGCGTCACGAGCTTTACGAATAGCATCCCAGCGCGCGTCGATTTGCAGATTGGCGGGAATGACACGGCTGAGTTTGCGAGTGATGGTGGGGGAAAGCGCAGGCTCGATTGTGTAGCTGCGCGTGTCCTCACGCGCAGATGTTCCAGATCTGCCGCCCGAGACGGCGGCAGCTACATCCTTTCCGCGGGTGGGGACGGCCGTCCGCTTTTCTTCTTCCGGTTCTGTGCCCTCCGCCAAAATCGTTCCGAGTTCCTGACCGATCTCGACCATGGCGCCGACTTCCACTTTCCATTCGCCCATTGTTCCGGCGAATGAGGATTCAATCGGATAAACCGCTTTGTCAGTCTCGACTTCGCAAAGCGCGTCGTCCAATTCGATGGGATCTCCCGGTTTCTTCAGCAACGCGACAACCTTGGCCGAGCGAATTCCTTCACCCATGATCGGAACGGTGATGCTCTGTATATTTGTAGCCGCGGTCGCCGGCCGCGGCTGAGTGGGTTTGGACTCGAGGCGGCCGCGGTCAACCGGTTGTGCAGCCGGCACCGCTGCCGCTACAGTGTGCCGCTGTTTCGTCGAAACCGATTTGCGAATTGCAGCGACAATACGTTCGACATCGGGCAGCGCGGCATATTCGTAAATCGGATTGTAACCAATCATGACGTTGCCTTTGCTAACGAGAATTGGCGGACCAAGCATGCTGTTCCAAAGATCGGTCTGTGACGTCAGATGCGTGATGATCATCTGCCCAACGCTACAATTTTCTGTGTCTTCTTGAACGACCACAACCCGTCCAGTTTTTCGCACCGATTCTTCAATCGTCTCGCGGTCCCATGGAGAAATCGAACGCAGATCAATCAGCTCGATGTTTGCTTCATTTTCGATTTGTTGAATTGCTTCGACGGCCTTCTCCACCGTGTTGCCCCAGGCAATTAAGGTCACGTCCGATCCAGCCTGGCGTTTGCGTGCTTTCCCAAGTGGAATCGCGCGAATCGGCTCCGCGCTTTCGCGTTCCGCCCAGAACATGTGTTTTGGAATCAAAAAAAGGACCGGATCCTCGCAGTGCATCGCGGTCCACAACAGTCCTGCGGCATCTTCCGGTGTCGACGGAATCACCACCGAAAGCCCCGGATAATGCGCCAGCGCTGCTTCGTTCGCCTGGCTGTGCCATAAACTTCCCCCCGGCAGATACGCACCGTAAGGCGCGTAAATCACCATCGGGCATTTCCACTGGCCAAATGAACGCCAGCGCAGACAGCAGATGTTGGTCACCAGCTGGTTCCAACCAGGCCCGATGAAGTCGATGAACTGCAATTCGAAAACTGGGCGCTTGCCGTAAGAACCAAGGCCGCATGCGACACCAAGAATGGTCGATTCCGCCAGCGGCGAATTGAAAACCTGATCCGGGAATTCGGTCGAAAGTTTCTGTGTCAGCCGAAAGACGCCGCCTTTCGGATCTTCAATGTCTTCCCCAAAAATGATGCGACGCTTGTCGCGCTCGAGACCGAGCCGCAATGTTTTGTTAATGGTATCGCCAATCCGATATTTCCCCGGCGGCAAAACTTCTTCGTTTAATTCGGGGAATTTTCCCGTGACTTCGATGAAGAGCTCATCGGCTGAAGGGTCCTGCTCTTTTTCCGCATCCAAAAATTCCCGGCGAATCCGCTCTTTGATTTCATTATCGAGATTGGCGTAATCGGATTCGCTGATCAGTCCTTCCGCAATTAACTGTTCCTTCCATTTCTTTAGCGGATCGCATTCCTCACATCTTTTCAGCTCTTCCGCGCTGCGATAAAGCTTCTGGTCGTCGGAGCTGGTATGACTGGAAAGCCGTTCCATCATCGCCCAGAAAAAAACCGGTCCTTTTCCGCCGCGAATGTGAGCGAGAGCTTTCGCCGTCTGTTCATACATTTGCCCAACGTTTGCGCCGTCGAGTTCGCGCCAATCATTCGGCTGTACCACATCAAGCGCGCGCGGATTGATTTTGCGAGTGGGACTGCTGATGCCGTAGCCGTTGTCCTCGACGACAAACAAGAGCGGCAATTTCTTTTCCTTCGCGAAACAAATAGCTTCGTAAAAATCGCCTTGCCGGGTGGCGGCATCGCCAACCGTCGCGACCACAACAGCATTTTTCCCATCCAGTTTGATTCCCCACGCGATGCCGCAGGCCGGCAGAAGTTGTGAACCAGTCGGAGTTGGCACACTCCAGATGTGTTTTTCCGCGCAGCTGTAATGCGACGGCATTTGCCGCCCGTGACTTTCACCTTTGGCCTTCGCGAAATAATCAATGGCCAGCTGCCGCGAAGTGACTCCGCGACCAAGCACTAATGCGCGATCGCGATAGAAGGGGACAATGTAATCATCCTCTTGCATTTGAATGGAAATGGCGGCGAGGGCTTCGTGCCCCATCCCAGAAACGTGAAAGTGGCCTTTGCCCTGGCGATTGAGATTTTGCTCGCGCAGATCACCATGCCTGCTCTCGAGCAGAATGGTTAAGAGTCGCAGTTTCTCTTCCCTGGTCAGTTCAGGCATAGACCCAACTTTAAA
>QHRJ01000262.1 GCA_003220075.1 Verrucomicrobiota bacterium | reverse complement strand
AGGGGGCAAGCTGGCAGGCATCTCCCAGCTGTCCACTGGACGCGAAGGGTTAAATACCCCTATCGGCCATTTCGCGATCCAGCAAAAGGATGTGAACCATGTTTCGAGCAAATTCGGCGATTACGTCGATGCTGGTGATAATGTAGTAAAACCAAATGTTGAGCTGGGCGTCGATGCGAGGCCGCCCGGGACTCATTTCAAAGGCGCACCCATGCCTTATTTTATGCGCATCCATGGAGGAGTTGGAATGCATGCCGGATATCTCCCTGGCTATCCCGCTTCCCACGGTTGCATCCGGATGCCGGAATTCATGGCGGAAAATTTCTTTAAGTCGGTCAGCGTCGGCACGCCAATCACGATCACTAACTAGATTGTTTGTTCGGCACAGTTCCAAGCCGGCTACGCAAAGCGTCGCCCTACCAGCGAGATTTTTGGAGGGGACACATTGGTAGGGCGAGACTCCGTCGAGCCGCGCAGGCTCGCAGGAGCTCGCCTCCCCAACTGCCGGCTGATTGAAGTTCACGCACTTTTCGGCGACAACTTCTAGTGGGAAAAAACAACGCAGAATTCCTGCGACTGGCCGCGGTAGCTGAACCGATCGAACATAAACTTCGCCAGATCGGCGCGGGCAATTTTCCAGTTTCCTTTTCTCATGTGATCGAGAGTGCACAACCGTTTCTCGTCGCAACCATTGCCGAACATGATCGCCGCAGTATTTGGGTTATCTGCCCGACCGTACGCGCACAGGAGCTTTTTTTCGAAAGCTTATCGAATTGGAATTCGAATGCCTCGTTTTTGCCAGAAGCGGAATTCGCAGCTGTCGAAAACATTTTGCCGGATCCCGAGATTGCGGCGGAGCGGCTGGCGCTTCTGTCTAAAATTGAAAAGGAGAACGCCTCCAAACTAGTCGTCACGACCCGAGCGGCGCTGGATCAGCCCGCTCCCAGCCGCGGGATGTTGCGCTCGGCTTCGCTTGAAATTCAACGCGGGTCGAACATGGCCATGCCTGCGTTGTTGAGCGCATTGTCCGGTGCGGGCTATGAACGCGTTGCCCAGGTCACGACCCGGGGCCAGTTCGCAGTCCGCGGCGGCATTGTCGATATTTTTTCATGGCAAACCTCCCTGCCGCTGCGAATTGAATTCTACGGCGACGAGATTGAATCGCTGCGTGAGTTCGATCTCGACACTCAGACGTCCGTCCGCACTCGCGAACAGGCGAGCGTGCTGCTGGGCGCGGCTGACAATACCGGTGGCCGCGTCCGGGATTACATCACCCAGGATTCCCTCCTGATCGAACTCGAGCCCGCATTGGAGGGCGGAGCTCCCGCGACGTCGGGCTCGCCGCGGCCAGCCCCTCCAAGCCACATTCAAATTAGAGAAAGCTGGATCGAAAAAGATGATGCGGCGCCGGAAGATTTTTCCAGTGCGTTTGTCGAATGCGACATCGGTGAATTCGCCATCGGCGATTTCATGCTCGCAGAAACGAAGCGCGCGCAATTCATCGCGCGGCTAAAGCAATGGCACAACAAACACGCAACCGTCGCGATCTATTTTCAAACCGAGGGCGAGATCGAGCGTTTTCGAGAGATCATTTCGGCCGACGCACTGGCTGGCATCGACCTGCTCGAAGGAACATTGAGCCGCGGCTTTTGTTTTCCCGCCGCCAATCTCATCATCCTCTCGGCCAACGAACTGCTCGGGCGTTTTCCCATCCATGGCCGGCGACGTTTGCGTCGCGCGGAACGACGCAATCGCGCGCAAATTGATTTCAGCGAGCTCAACGAAGACGATCTTGTCGTCCACCTCGAGCACGGCATCGGAAGATTTCTTGGCCTCATCGAAATGCCGACAATGGAGGGGCGATCTCCCGCGGGCTCGGCGTCGGTGGAGCTCCGCCCTCCAACACATGCGTCTGGGGCCAGACAAGAAGTTCTCGTGCTGGAGTTCGCCGAGGAAGCAAAACTTTATGTTCCGCTGGAGCAAGCCTATTTGGTCTCGCGGTACGTTGGGGTCGGGAAAAAGTCGCCGCCCCTTAGTTCGCTGGCGGACGCGAAATGGGCGCGGGCGAAGAAAAACGCGACCGCCTCCATTTTCGATTACGCTGGAAAAATGCTCGCACTTCAGGCCGAGCGCCAGACTAACCCGGGCCACGCCTTTGGCGCCGACACTAAATGGCAGGCGGAGTTTGAACACTCCTTTCCGTATCGCGAAACCCCTGATCAACTAACCGCGATCATCGATACCAAAACCGATATGGAACAGCCGCAGCCGATGGATCGTCTGATTTGCGGCGACGTCGGCTTCGGCAAAACCGAGGTCGCGATCCGGGCCGCCTTCAAGGCCGTGATGGAGGGCAAACAAGTCGCGGTCCTCGCGCCCACGACCGTGCTGGCGCAACAGCATTTCGAAACCTTCCGGCAACGAATGTTGGATTACCCGATCCGAATCGAGATGCTGAGCCGGTTCCGATCGCCGGCCCAACGCTTCGGCGTTCTGCATAAGGAAAAATTCAAGGAGCTGTTCAAGCTCGTCGATGTCCTCACTCTTTCGGCCACCCCAATTCCGCGAACTCTGTATCTCTCGTTAGTCGGTGTCAAAGACATGTCGACCATCGAGACGCCGCCGCAAAATCGGCTTCCGGTCGAGACCCTCGTCTGTGGTTACGATGAGAGAATTATTCGCGATGCCATCAATCGTGAGCTGGAGCGGCAGGGCCAGGTTTTTTTTCTGCATAATCGCGTGCAATCGATCGAGAAAGTGCGCGATCGCGTCGCTGAACTTTGCCCGGACGCGCGAGTTGAGTTTGGTCACGGCCAGATGAATTCCGATGAATTGGAAGCGGTGATGCATCGTTTTGTCATGGGAAAAATCGATGTGCTGGTTTGCACCACCATCATCGAAAGCGGTTTGGATATTCCAAACGCTAACACTATTATCATTGATCGCGCAGATCGTTTCGGTTTGGCCGATTTATATCAACTGCGCGGACGGGTCGGGCGTGCCGAGCACAAAGCGTACGCTTACCTTTTGCTGCCGCGCGAGCTCATGATGGTCGGCGCCGCGCGCAAACGAATCAACGCCATTAAACAATACAGCTCGCTTGGCGCCGGGTTCCGGGTTGCCATGCGCGATCTGGAGATTCGCGGCGCCGGCAGTATTCTCGGCACCGCTCAAAGTGGCCACATCATGGCGGTGGGTTTCGATCTATATTGCCAATTGCTCAAGCAGGCCGTCGCCCAAATTAAAGGACAAAGACCGCGCTGGCGCCTCGAAGTAGAGCTACGGCTCGATTTCGTCGCCACTAACGAAGCCGAATTTGTTCACGGCGACGCCCGCGTCTCCGCGTTTCTCCCCCGCAACTACATCAACGATACCACCCTGCGCATTCAGGCTTATCGGCGGATCGCGGAAATCACTGCTGCGGAACATTTGGATCGGCTGATCAAAGAATGGCGCGATCGTTTTGGCACGTTTCCTGAGGCCGTGGAAAATCTCACTACTCTCGCCCGAATCAAATTCGCCGCCGCCAAACAGGAAATCACCAGGGTCGAAACGCGGGAGGACAAATTAATGTTGACGAGGCGCGGGGATTTTATACTTGTCGCAGGCAAATTCCCTCGTTTAGTTGCCCCGGAAACCGAAAAGCGGCTGCAGGAAATTCTCGGGCTGCTTGGCAAACTCTAAAAATATGGTTCGTCCCCTCCTGGTTGTATCGTTCACGGCAGCTCTGCTGTCGCTGTCATCGCTCTGTCGCGGAGCATTGGCGGCTGAACCCGAAGTGATTAATGGCATCGCTGCCGTCGTCAGAAGCAATGACACCACCGATGTCATTACCTATTCGGAAGTGCGCGCCTTGTCCGCCCCCAAAGAAAAGCTACTGCACGAGCAATACCGGGGGGAAGAGTTGATCACAAAAATCAAAGAGGCCCGCGCCGCCGCCCTCAAGGATTTAATCGATCGGCAACTGATCATTCAGGCGTTCAAAAAAGAGGGCTTCCAGATCCCTGATCACTTTCTCGATCAACGCGTTCAGGATATGATCCGGGAGAACTTCAACGGCGATCGTAACACGTTTATCAAGACCCTCCAGGCGCAAAACTACTCTCTCGGAGAATTCAAAAAAATGGAGAGCGAAAGGATGATTGTGCAGGCGATGCGGCACAAGAATGTGGAAATCAATACCATCATCTCACCCAACCGGATTCAGGATTACTATCGTAAGCATGCCTCCGAGTTCACCAGCAAGGAGCAGGTTAAATTGCGTATGATTATGATCCCAGCCGGCACTTCAGATCCGGCGGGACAGAAGGCAATGGCGGAGGAAATCCTGGGCAAGCTGGTTAACGGAGCCGAATTCGAGCGCATGGCGCAAATTTATTCCGAAGACAGCACCCGTGATCTTGGCGGCGACTGGGGCTGGGTCGACCGCGGCACCTTGACGGCGCCACTCGAGAAGGTCGCGTTTAATCTGCGACCCGGAAAAGTCAGCAACATCATCCAGCTGGGCGGGAACTATTACATTCTCAAAGTCGAAGATAAACGCGGCGGCGTCACGCGCTCCTTCGCCGAAGTCCGCGACGAGATTGAGAAAAAATTGGTCGCGGAAGAAGCGCAGGCCAAGCAGGAACGCTGGCTGACTAGTCTGCGCCAGAAAGCCTACATCAAGATGTACTGAGGACGTTTGAGGTTTGGGAGTTGATGTTTGACTTGAATATCAAACGCTTCACCGCTTCATCGCCGCACGTCCCTAACCGCTCGCCCCTGATCATTGCATAGAGCGGGAACTTCCGAGACAATGCCCGATGCCTCTTCGTATCGGAATTACACTCGGTGATCCCGCCGGAATCGGACCCGAGATTATTCGGTCGGCGTTCGAGTCGGGCAAGCTAGCGAATGATATCGACTATAAGGTAATCGGCCAGGTCGGGACTGTAGCTGCGGGAAGCCCATCGCCCGATTCCGCCCGCGCCGCGTTCGCCGCCATGGAAGAAGGGGCTGGCCTCGCCAATTCCGGTGAAATCGACGCCATCGTTACCGGCCCGATCCACAAAGCGCGGATGGCCGAAATTGGATTTGAATTTCCGGGGCAGACCGAATTTTTCGCGGCGCGCTCTGGCACAACCAACTACGCAATGCTCCTGACCGGAGGCGCGATCACCATCGCGCTCGTCACAACTCATGTGCCACTGCGCGAAGTTCCTGCCTCGCTCAACACCTCTGAAATCGTCCGCGTCGGGAAGTTACTCGACAATTTCCTGCGCCTTCGCGGTAAAGGCGTCCCCCGCGTTGCCGTTGCCGGTTTGAATCCGCACGCGGGCGAATCCGGAAAAATCGGCCGTGAAGAAATCGAAATTATCGCTCCCGCCATCGCCGAATTAAACCAATCACTTCTCACTTCTCACCAATCACCTTCTCGTTTTACCGGTCCCGTCCCCCCTGACACGCTCTTCTTTCATCTCGCTAACGAGAAATGGGACGCCGCCCTTTGCATGTATCACGATCAGGGTTTGATCCCGTTGAAGCTGCATGCCTTCCATTCCGGTGTAAACGTTACCCTCGGCTTGCCCTTTCCGCGCACCAGTCCCGATCATGGCACCGCGTTCGATATTGCGGGCAAAGGCATCGCGCGCCCCGACAGCATGATCGCGGCGATCAATCTGGCCGCGGAGCTCGCGCAGAAAAAGAGTTAGTCATGTCTGCCCACGAAACACACGAGCCAAGCGAAAAACGGAACAAGCGATAGATGAAGAAAATTCCCCCATCGCATCTCACATTGCTCGGCACTGTCGCCATCGTCCTGGCGTGGTCGGCATGGCAGCCGTGCCCTGCACATGTGCGTCCTTTTTGTCGGCGGTCATTATACCTATGCACGCGTTCCTTTGTTCGATTGGCTTCGACCGATCTTCGGCTGGCATCGCAACCATTACGATCGACTTGGTCACATCGTGCAGGGCTTTGTTCCCGCCATCGTCACGCGCGAAGTTTTTGTTCGCTTGCAGATCCTGAGAAAAACCCGTTGGCAGCCCTTTTTGGTTGTCTGCGTTTGCTTTGCCATCAGTGCCTTTTACGAGCTCATCGAATGGTGGACGGCGCTGGCCAGCGGCGATGCCGCCATTAGCTTTCTCGGGACCCAGGGCGACCCCTGGGATACTCAAGAGGATATGTTTTGCGCTCTGCTCAGCGCTATTGCCGCCGTCGTTTTGTTGTCGCGGATTCAAGACCGCGCGATTAATCGCTTGGCCACTCGCACTTCATCATGAATCTCGCCAAATACGGCAGCGTTTTTAACATCGGTCTCCAGAATACCTTCGTCTATCGCTGGAACTACTTTCTGCGCGCGCTTTTCGGTTTGATCCCACTTGCCGGCACGGTCTTTCTCTGGCGCGCCATCTTTCAAGAGCCGGGCGGTAAAGGTTTCGGCGGCTACGATTACGGCTCGATGATTTACTATTATTTGCTAACAATTCTTGTCTCCAATCTTGTCACCCCGACAGAAGACGACTGGCAGATCGCAGCCGATATTCGCGAAGGCCAGATCAATTCCTTCCTCACCAAACCCCTAAGCTATCTCGGCTATCGGACCGGTATCTTTCTCGCCGGCCGGCTGGTTTATACGGCCGTCACGATTATCCCAATCGCGCTAATTTTCTTCTACTTCCGAGACTATCTTCAACTGCCATCAAGCGTAGTTATCTACCTGCTTTCGATTACTTCGCTCGTCATGGCCGCGTTCATTCAGTTTTTCATTACCTACTCCCTGGCCATGATGGCGTTTTGGATACTCGAAATCTCGACTATCGTTTTCATCGTTTATTCATTCGAATACTTTCTCGGTGGCCAGATGTTTCCAGTCGATATCATGCCAATCGGCGTGCAAGCAGTACTGAAATGGCTTCCGTTCTACTACGAGCTATTTTGCCCAATCGCGATTTTTCTCGGCCGCCTGCAAGGCGCCGAGTTGGTTCAGGCACTAATTATCCAGTCATGTTGGCTAGTTGTCACCTGGGCCGTCGCCCAATTCATGTGGAAGCGCGGCCTCGGCCATTACCAGGCCGTCGGCGGATAGCTTAGATTCGCTATTGGATTCAGCGGTTGATTCGACGGGCCGCGATGCTCTGGTTATTTTGTCACAGGTAAGACAGCCGCCTTCCAAGCTTTGAAGCCACCGGCCATTGATTTCACGTTTTTGTAGCCCATTCGCTGCAAACCTTCGGCGGCCAGAGCGGAGCGACCACCGCCGCCGCAATGAGTGATGATTGGCGTTGATAGGTCGGGCGCCGCTTCTTCGATTTCCAGTTCCACTGTCCCGCGACTAAAATTTTTCGCGCCGGGGATGTGACCTTCCTTCCATTCATCGGCGTCGCGCACGTCAATCAATAGGGTGTCGCCGCGCTTCAAGGCCGCCGCAGTTTCTTGCGGGGAAATTTCCCGAATATTTTTCTTCGCTTCCGCGACCACTTTTTCGAATCGAGCGTGCTCAGCCATAACCAAGTTTCCCCCCGCAGCCACAAGACCGCTACAGATTATTTAAGCGCGACAGGGGAAATAAATGACGAAGCGCGCCCCGACGTTCGGATTTTGGTCGAACCCAGGTTTCCGTGCGTTTTTTTGTGAGCCTTAAGTGCCCTCACTTCAATCCTCTCCCTCACGGAGAGGCGGACGCGTTAGCGACTTTCGTCATTTGAGCATTAGGGCTTCCTTCGTCATTCGGCATTTTTTCGAAGGTTCATCATTCGTAGCGCAACGCTTCAATCGGATCGAGCGCGGCGGCCTTCCGCGCCGGATAAAAGCCGAAGAAAATTCCCACGGCGGCACTGAAGAGGAACGCCAGCACGATTGACCCGGGCGAAATCAGCGAAGGCCAATGCTTGATCGCGGAAAGAATCTTCGAGGCTAGAATGCCGAGAATAATGCCAAGCAATCCGCCAACGGAACTGAGCGAAACTGCTTCGATCAAGAACTGGGTCAGAATATCGCGGCCGTGCGCGCCCACTGCCATCCGCGTCCCGATTTCGCGGGTTCGTTCCGTTACGCTTACCAACATGATGTTCATGATGCCGATGCCGCCAACCACGAGCGACACGCCCGCAATCGCGCCCAACAATCCAGCCATGACGTCCGCGGTCGCCGTTGCCGCCTCCGCAATTTCCTGCTGATTGCGTACGGTAAAGTCATCATCGCGACCGGCCCGGATGTTGTGTCGCTGCCGTAACAAGGAGGTGATTTGCTGCTGCGCCGGCGCAAGGTCGTTCGCATTTGCCACCTGCACATTAATGTTGCGCAACGTCGTGCCGCCCGCTACCCGCTTCATTGCGCTGGTGTAAGGCATGACAACGACATCGTCCTGGTCGGTCCCTTGAATGCTGAGGCCTTTCGGAGTGAGCACGCCGCTAACGATAAATGGTACGTTCTTAATCCGCAGGGTTTGGCCAACGGGATCGTCGTTGCCGAAGACTTGCGTGGCGGTGGTCTGCCCGATAACGCACACCTTATTGGAGCTGCGTACGTCCTGCGCGGTAAACGGGGCGCCCTCGGCCAGCGGCCACTGCCGAATATCGAAATAATCCGGTGATTCTCCCATCACCCGGGTAAACCAGTTCTGGTTGCCGGCGGCGACTTGCGCAGTGGATGGAACTTCTTCACTAACCGCGGTCACGCTCGGCACTTCACGCCGGATGGCTTCGGCATCTTCGATTTTTAAAGTTCCGGCCCCGCCCCAACCGGTGCGAATGCCGCTGGAAGTCGTGCTTCCGGTCGAAATGACAATGACGTTCTGCCCCAGGCTGGCAATCTGCGCTTCCACCTGGGCTTTCGCGCCCGAGCCAATCCCAACCATGGCGATGACCGCGCCGACGCCAATGATAATGCCG
>QHRJ01000261.1 GCA_003220075.1 Verrucomicrobiota bacterium | reverse complement strand
CGTGAGCGAGACGCGCCGGGTAAACGCAACACCCGAAGAAGTGGTCGTTGTTCCCGGTGGCAAGCCGATCATCTTCTTCACCATCCTTGGGCTGGTTGAAGAAGGGGATGAAGTCATCTACCCGAATCCGGGATTTCCCATCTACGAGTCGATGATCAACTACGTGGGCGCGAAGGCCGTTCCGATCCGGTTGCGCGAGGAATTGGATTTCCGGCTCGACGTTTCCGAATTGGCCGGACTGATCAATGATCGCACGAAGCTGATCATTTTGAATTCACCGCAGAATCCCACTGGTGGCGTGTTGGAGAAAAAGGACATCGACGGTATCGCGCGGGCGATCGGCGATCGCAACCTCATGGTGTTGACCGACGAGATTTACAGTCGCCTGATCTTCGAGGGTGAACATCACTCCATCGTGTCGGCCGATGGCATGAAGGAACGCTGTATTCTGCTCGATGGTTTCTCCAAGACCTACGCCATGACTGGTTGGCGAATGGGCTACGGTGTGATGCGAGCCGACCTGGCGACACACGTCGCCCGCTTGATGACCAACTCCAACTCGTGCACGGCCAGCTTCACACAAGTCGCCGGCATCGAAGCGTTGCGCGGGCCGCAGGAGTCGGTCGAGGCAATGTGCGCCGAATTCAAGAAACGGCGCGACGTGATGGTCGACGGTCTAAATAAGATCAAAGGTTTTTCCTGTCGTTTGCCCCACGGTGCGTTCTATGTTTTTCCCAACATCATGGGGACGGCCTGGGCGTCGAAAAAATTGGCCGACGCGTTGCTCGATGACGCGGGTGTCGCCGCGTTGTCGGGGACGGCTTTCGGCGATTTCGGCGAAGGCTACTTGCGCTTCAGCGTGGCTAACTCGATCGAGAACATCGAAAAGGCACTCGATCGTGTCGGCGAGTGGGTGAGGAAAAATCTGTAGCTTGTTTCAACCGCGGATTACGCGGATGGCCTGGACAGGAAGAACTTCAGCGGCGAAAGCCGCTCGCCTCTCTGAACGCCGAACTGGTGCTAGTCGAAATCTAGCTGCTGGCTTCGCGGCTCGACGGAGCCTCACCCTACCAATGCCTTCTCGCGAAAATTTCATCGGTAGGGCGACGCTCTGCGGAGTTGCAAGCATTTGCTCGCGACCGGAGATGTATTCGCTGTTGACGGAGGATATACGGCGGTGAGAACCGGCTAATATCACAGCGCGATACACTCTTCCCGAAGAGTCGCACGACTTCCGAAATCATGCGGCCCCTTCAGCTCCCTAGACCGCGGACTCAGTCTACAACCACATGATCAATCACACGTGAACTGCCCGTATCCACGAAGTAAACGTGGACGCGAGCGCCGGGCTTGATCGCGGTTTGGACCAGCTCCCCCTTCCGGTTCACGACGTGACCTGCTCCCTCGAGCACGTAGTGGCCGGGACGATTCGAGTGGTCTTCGCGAACGACGAGAGTCTTGAACGGCTGATAATTGGCGGCCGCACCTTCCTCACTTGTCGTTTTAACGACCGTTCCCGTCACCGTGATCGGTTGTTCTGTAGTTATTGTTTGTTTCTTGCGCGTCTGCGTGAATGCCACTGGCGCAATCAGGGCGCAGCAGGCAAGGGTGACAACTGTCTTTCTCATTTATGGTGCCTCCCTGTTGAATGTTAATGGGTGTATTTCTCTGGCTGGTACAATTGGCATATTTTGTACCTCCGCGATCTCTCGCTCGTAACATCACCGGTATGAGCGAGTTAGACGGACAGCGACAACTTTCAAGACACTTCTCTTTTCCCGAAGTTGGGATTGTGTCATTCCGCTGGCGGGAAAAGTTGAAGAAAATCACGCGACCACGTTCGGCAGCTGCTGGTGATTGGTGGACATCACCGGCAACGGCAATGTGGCTCTGGGTGATCGAGCCGGATTCAACCTTAGAGTTGCGTACGTACAGGAATACACTCAGTCAGGAGAGTTGCTGGTGCGTTACGTCGCATCATGGCCTAAGCACAAGCTTGCTGGCACGCCTGCTCGAGCACAATCCGGCCGCAGGCCGGAAGTCGTAAGAGAACCGAGCAGTTGGGAACCGCGAGATAGACGGTCAAGCCGGCGACGGTAGCCGGCGAGCGAACGGCAGTGAGCGAGTCAATAGGACGTAGCCAGAACCCCGCTACTTGATTCAAGTGGCGAGGTTTTTCTCATCTCGGTACCCCGCCGGTCTCGGCAGCGCGCCGGAACGAACTTTTCTCTCTAGCCTTCCAAATCGTCTTTCGGGTCCCAATAGATATTATCCCGCCATGACCACCGAGGAAGAGATCGCAACCGTTCGTGCTGAATTGTCGCGACGGTTTATCTCAGGCCGCGGTCTCGAGATAGGCGCAGGCGCCCGGCCTTTCCCGGTCCCACGCGGTGCACAGATTTCGTATGGGGACATGCGTGATCGTGCTTCGCTCGAGAATTATTTCAAAACCAATACTGTGCAGAGCGGTGAACCACTCGACGCACAAAACCTCGTCGGCATGGCAAACGCCTCGCTCGACTTTGTCATTTCGGCCCATGTCATCGAACATCTGCGGGATCCAATCGGCGCAATCGTCAACGCCATTCGCGTGCTCAAACGTGGGGGCATCCATCTCTTGGTCGTGCCTGAAATGCGGCGAACATTCGATCGCGACCGGCCGGAAACCACGGTTGCGCACGCACTAGCCGACTTTCGCGATGGCGGCGTTGGCACCTGCCGAGCTGGTTACGAGGAGCACCTGCGTTATGTCCATCCGATTCTTACCGGCCAGCGTTACTCCGAAGCGGAAATTCAGCGTCAGGCGACCGAGGCAGCCAGACTCTGGCCAAAGTACGGCGCGCATTTCCATGCCTGGACCCGAGCGGGGTTTGAGGCGTTGTTGCAGGCCGCGCGAGATTTCGCGCCATTCCGGCTTATCCACGCCGTTTCCGCCGCCAACGAAAATCTCTTCGTCTTGCGCAAGACATCGCTGGCTTCATTTCGAATTCGTCAGTTCCAACGGCGGTTGACAGTCCGATCCGGCACTCACGGTATAACTGATGGAAGTCATTGCTCGTGATTCGAAACTTGCCGCTGTCTCAACGGCAGAAACGGTTCGATGTCCTGCTCAGGCGAGCTTCGCGCCCGAGCGACTAATTTGTCGGGTCGAGCGATCCAGGGCGGCCACTAGCCGTCGCGGACTTTTAGGATTACTAATTCACTTTCCGCTTCAATCTCAGGCGAGGCATCAAATAAAGACGTGATAAAACGTTCTTACGTAGCCGACCAATCGGATAGCAGATGGCAATCAAGGTCTCCGATCCTTTGTCGTGACGGGCTTTATGGTCCAAAT